>CAXMRK010000285.1:0-12807 GCA_964195815.1 uncultured Acidimicrobiia bacterium
TATGACCCAGCTTTATCAGCTGCAGTAAAACGTGGTGCAAAAGAAGCCGGCATTCACCTCCAGGAAGGTGTATATGCCATGTTCTCCGGGCCTAACTTTGAGAGCCCCGCAGAAGTTAGAATGGCGCACATTCTTGGTGCAGATGCAGTGGGTATGTCAACGGTACCCGAAGTCATTATAGCCAGATATTTGGGCATGAAAGCTGTTGCCATTTCTAATCTAGCCAACGCCGGCGCAGGCCTTTCTGAAACTCACTTGTCACATCAACATACCCAAAATGCTGCAGCACGATCCGCAGCAACTTTTGCAGCCCTGTTAAAAGCTTTTCTGAGGCAATTTAATGAAGTCTGAAAATAATAATGTGGTTAGTTTTAGCCATGCTAGAAACCCCGGAATACCATTGGATCTTGATGAGGTTCTAAGGCATAAGGTAAACCGTAGCGCCGTAGAAAATAGAGCAGCTAGCCTTGCTGGTAGAAGATCTGTAAAAAAACAATGGCAAGCTGCCTGGTTATTAAAAGCGGTTACCTGTATCGATTTAACCACTTTAGCCGGAGATGATACCGATGCCCGTGTTCGCCGCTTATGCGCCAAAGCGCGCCAGCCGGTGCGTAGCGATGTGCTGCATCAATTAGGTGCTGAGGGCCTGCGGATTAAGCCCGGTGCAGTCTGCGTTTATCACAACTTCATAAAAACAGCTGTGCATGCTTTAGCCGGTACCGGCATACCAGTAGCCGCCGTATCTACGGGTTTCCCTGCTGGTCATTCCCCGCTTTCAACAAGGCTCTCTGAAATTAAAGCTTCAGTAAAAGCCGGTGCAGAAGAAATTGATATCGTCATCGAACGTCATCTGGTGCTAACAGAAGACTGGACAGGTTTGTATAATCTAATCTGCAAAGCCAGAACAGCATGTGGCCCAGCCCATCTGAAAGTCATATTAGGGACGGGAGAGCTTGGCACTTTGACCAATGTAGCCCGAGCTTCAATGGTAGCAATGATGGCAGGTGCGGATTTTATTAAGACCTCAACTGGTAAAGAAAGCGTTAACGCTACCCTACCAGTCTCACTCACCATGATCCGAATGATTCGTACTTATCAGGAGATGACTGGTTATAAAATTGGTTATAAACCAGCGGGTGGAATTTCCTCAGCAAAATCCGCAATCCAATACCTACTATTAATGAAAGAAGAGTTGGGTAATGACTGGGTGCAACCGGAATTATTTCGCTTCGGAGCGTCTAGCTTGTTGACTGATATCGAGCGTCAACTCGAACATTGTGCCACTGGCCGTTATGCTGCCTTTGCCCATCAGCCTCTCGTTTAAAAACAGTTTTAAGAGTAATAAATATGCAAAAGTCAGTAACTGAAATCTTCAGATCTTTAGACTACGGCCCAGCGCCAGAAAGCAAAGATCATGCAGCCGACTGGCTGAAATCACATAAGAGCAAATTTGATCTGTTCATTGGTGGCAAATGGGTTAAGGCCAGAGGGAAGCACTTTGCCAGTCACAATCCAGCCAATGGGAAACTCCTGGCACGTGTCTCACAGGCCACTAAAGCAGATGTAAATAAAGCAGTGAATACTGCAGATAAGGCTGGCGCTGAATGGCGTAAATTATCCTGTCATCAGCGTGCGCGTTATTTGTATGCTTTGGCACGGCTGGTGCAAAAACACTCACGCACTCTGGCTGTCCTGGAGACCATGGATAATGGCAAGCCTATTCGCGAAAGCCGGGATATTGATATCCCGCTGGTTGCCAGACATTTTTATTACCATGCAGGCTGGGCTCAATTGCGTGATGAGGAGCTCGGGAATTATGAACCACACGGTGTGGTAGGTCAGATCATTCCCTGGAACTTCCCTTTTCTGATGCTTGCCTGGAAAATTGCCCCAGCTTTGGCAGCGGGCAACACTGTTGTCTTAAAACCAGCAGAGCAAACCCCACTCACTGCCCTCTTCTTCTGCGAACTTTGCCAAAAAGCCGGTATTCCAGCTGGGGTAGTGAACATTATTACTGGTGATGGTGAAACCGGAAAAGCACTGGTTGCAAATTCACAAGTCAGCAAAATTGCATTTACTGGATCGACCGAGGTTGGTAAGTACATCCGTGCACAAACTGCAGGTTCCGGTAAAGAGATCACTTTAGAACTCGGCGGAAAATCTCCATTTATTGTCTTTGCTGATGCTGATCTGGATAGTGCTGTAGAAGGTGTCGTTAACGCAATCTGGTTCAATCAGGGCGAAGTGTGCTGTGCTGGTTCCAGACTGTTGGTAGCAGAATCTGTTGCTGATATATTTTATAAAAAATTACGCGCAAGGATGGCCAAATTAAGAGTGGGCGACCCGCTGGACAAAGCCATTGATATCGGTGCGCTAGTCGATGACACACAGTTGAAAAGGGTTAGCTCACTGATTGCAGCAGGGCTTAAAGAAGGTGGTGAGCTCTGGCAACCTAAATCTGACTTGCCTGAGACTGGCTGTTTTATGCCTCCAACCTTAATTACCAAAGTTGAATCATCTTCACGCCTGGCACAAGAAGAGATTTTTGGCCCAGTGCTGGTAGCAATGACATTCCGCACTCCAGATGAAGCAGTAGCACTTGCCAACAACACCCGTTATGGACTGGCAGCAAGCGTCTGGTCAGAAAACATTAATGTGGCACTGGATATGGCTGCACGGGTGAAAGCCGGGGTGGTCTGGGTCAATTCAACCAATCAGTTTGATGCTGCTTGTGGGTTTGGTGGTTACCGCGAATCCGGCTATGGTCGCGAAGGTGGTCGTGAAGGCATGCTGGCCTATTTAAAACCAAAATCAAACAGAAATAAAAAATCGTTAGCCGCAATATCGGCTGCTAAATTGAAATCCATAGCCCCTCTTACTGGAGTTATTGATCGCACACCGAAAAACTATATCGGCGGTAAACAAGCACGACCTGATGGCAACACCTGTATGCCGGTTGTCACCCCAACAGGTGCGCTAGCAGGTGAAGTTGGACTGGGAAATCGTAAAGATATCAGAAACGCCGTTGAAGCTGCAGTTAAAGCATCAGCCTGGAGTAGTTCCAGTGCACATTTACGTTCGCAAATTATTTATTACATTGCAGAAAACCTGGATATCCGCAAACAAGAATTTGCCACGCGACTACAAACCATGACCGGCAATAGCAAAACCAAGGCCCTTAGAGAAGTCGAAAAATCAATTGAGAGCCTGTTTACGTATGCTGCTTTTGCGGACAAGTATGAGGGCGCAGTACATTCGCCTCCAGTACGCGATATCGCAATTGCGATGAACGAACCTCTAGGTATTATCGGTATCGTAGCGCCACAGTCGTCACCCTTACTGGGCTTAGTTACCTTAATGGCAGCAGCCATTGCTGCAGGCAATCGAATTATTATTATTCCTTCTGATATTCATCCTTTGGCTGCTACCGATTTTTATCAAGTTCTGGAAACCTCTGATGTTCCTGCTGGAGTGATTAATATCGTTACCGGTAAACATGCCGAGTTGGCACAAACTCTAGCTGAACACGAAGAAGTCAATGGACTTTGGTATTTCGGTAAAGCAGGTAGTGTTAAATCTGTTGAACAAGCATCCATCAGCAATTTAAAACAAGTTTGGTCACATAATGAGCAAGAAGTTAGCTGGGGTAGCTCCACTGCAATCAGTTCACGCCGACTGATGGAAAAAGCTACTCAGATAAAAAATATCTGGGTACCTTACGGCGCATAATTGATGAAGACATTTATTCCGCAGGAATTCATCCGCCAGATCCGCGATGGAGAAACCCCTGCCAATACCGATATAGCAACCTTCATTGCCGGGATAGGCAATGGGGCTGTAAGTGATGCTCAAGTTGCCGCATTTGCTATGGCTGTGTTTTTCAATGAGTTACCCATTCAGCAGCGCATGGCGCTGACAACTGCGATGCGTGATTCCGGAGATGTTCTTCAATGGAATGACCTTAATGGGCCTGTTCTGGATAAGCATTCAACCGGTGGTGTTGGTGATAACGTTAGTTTAGCTTTGGCACCCATTGTTGCCGCATGTGGTGGTTATGTACCCATGATTTCTGGTCGAGGTTTGGGACACACTGGTGGCACCCTGGATAAATTTGATGCCATCCCCGGCTATATCACAACACCAGATAACCAATTGTTCCGTAAGACGGTAAAAAACGTTGGTTGTGCAATCATTGGTCAAACTGCAAATCTAGCGCCGGCTGATCAAAAAATTTACGCTCTACGCTCAGCTACAGCTACCGTTGAAAATATATCACTGATCACAGCCTCAATACTTTCAAAAAAACTGGCCGCTGGACTTCAAGGCCTGGTATTGGATGTCAAATGTGGTAGCGGTGCTGCCATGACTGACCTTAGTAAAGCCAGTCGTCTGGCAGATAGTCTGGTAACTGTTGCAAATGCAGCGGGAGTTAAAACCAGTGGCTTAATTACAGATATGAATGAATCTCTTGCCACAGCCGCAGGTAATGCACTCGAGGTAATGAACGCTGTTAACTACTTGACTGGTAAACAACGCGACCCCCGATTACACCAGGTTACTGTTGCTCTTTGTGCCGAAATGCTGGTACAGGGACAATTAGCACCATCGCTCGGTCAGGCCGAAGAAAAAGTGGAACAGGTTCTTAGTAACGGTGCCGCTGCAGAGGTTTTTGCCAAAATGGTCAGTGCATTGGGTGGCCCTAATGATTTTATTGAAAAACCCGAAAGCTACCTGGAAAACGCAGCGCTTATTACTGAAGTTAAAGCAGATAAATCAGGCACCATTAGCGCCGTTGATGCTCGCCAAATCGGTGTCGCGGTAATTGTTCTTGGCGGCGGACGAAAGCTTGCGAAAGATAACATTGACTGGAGCGTTGGCTTCGATCAGT
Source organism: uncultured Acidimicrobiia bacterium (assembly GCA_964195815.1). GTDB lineage: Bacteria > Pseudomonadota > Gammaproteobacteria > Xanthomonadales > SZUA-36 > SZUA-51. The sequence continues at coordinate 4,889 of CAXMRK010000285.1, forward strand.
TGGCCAGCATTGGAACTCGCGTTGATAAGGGAGATGTTATTGCACGTGTTCATGCCAATTCAGCTAATTCTCTGACAGAAGCAGAAAGTCTACTAAAAACAGCTTATGAGATTAGTGATATCAATACAGCCAAGACTAATAATCCTCTGATTATTCAGCGCGTTTCAGCTCAGTGAGGTTTTAGGAATGGCTCGTAGTTTTATTCTGGTTATGGATTCTTTTGGTCTCGGCCATGCGCCTGATGCTGAAAAATTTGGGGATGTAGGAGCCAATACTTACGCTCATATCGACAAGGCTTGCACACTTGGTACGGCTGACATTGCTGGCGTACGTAGTGGCCCATTGAGACTACCATTCCTTGAACAGATCGGTTTAAGGCAAGCAGCAGATTTAGCGGCTGGGAAAAACCCAGATCCCTACCAGCCTGGGATTACAGGTTTATGGGGATGTGCGAGTGCACTATCCACCGGCAAAGACACCATATCAGGGCACTGGGAAATGGCAGGATTACCCGTTCTTTTTGATTGGGGATATTTTCAAGAGCGTGAAAACAGTTTTCCATCAGAATTGATCGACCAACTCATTCAAGAAGCCGGTCTTCCCGGCATATTAGGAAATTGCCATGCCTCAGGGACAGGAATCATACAAGCTATGGGAGATGAACACCTGCGCACTGGTAAACCGATTTGCTACACATCCGCAGACTCAGTTTTCCAAATTGCTGCGCATGAAGACCACTTTGGCCTCGATCGTCTGTATCAAGTTTGTGCAATCGCGAGAAAATTACTCGACAGCTATAATATCGGCCGCGTAATCGCTCGACCCTTCAGCGGTGAGACTGCAAGCACTTTTACACGCACCTCTAACCGCAGGGATTATGCAGTGCCGCCCACCAGTAAAACCTTACTTGATCGGGTTGTAGACAATGGTGGCGCTGTGCATGCAGTGGGCAAGGTCAGTGATATTTTCGCAGGGCAAGGCATCACCCATAAACTCAAAGCTTCCGGACATGATGAGCTGATGGCAGCAACAATAAATGCTGCAAAAACCGCCAATGATGGTGACTTGATTTTCACCAATTTTGTTGATTTTGATATGCTCTTCGGGCACCAGCGCAATTTGCCAGGTTATGCAAATGCACTCGAAGAATTCGACCTACTACTCACACAATTTAATCGCAGATTAAGACCTGGCGACATGGTGGTGATTACCGCTGACCATGGCAATGATCCAAGCTGGCATGGCTATGATCACACCAGAGAACAAGTCCCCATTCTTATTTTCGGCCCGGGAATTGAGCCAGGCAAGTTTGGCGCCAGAACTAGCTTTAGTGATATTTCAGACGCTATAAGTCAGCATTTAGAGCTGAATTGAATTGATTTTATTCAAACTTCAATAATTCATGTAGCCATAACGAAGAACTGACGGCACTGATTAGGAACCATCCGGGCGCAGATCACTGGCTGGGTATCAAACAACATAGAATCGATAAATTTGCTGGAATAACTGAAGATCGACAATTTATCCATATCGACTCTGAGCTGGCAAAAGGAAATTCAGCATACCCTCCAGTACCCACCAACCCTTAGTGCTATATCAATCTGAATATTGTACTAATCAATTGCTGCTGACAGCCTCCAGGCTGTAAATTTCAGATATAATAAAAGACTGTTAATTACCCAAAAAATGCCTTGTGCGGAGCGGTTATGAGCGAACGGGAAGTAATGGAATATGATGTCATTGTAGTTGGTGCCGGTCCAGCAGGACTCGCCTGCGCGATACGCCTGAAACAACTGGATTCAGAACGCTCGGTATGTGTCATCGAAAAAGCCTCTGAAATCGGTGCGCACATTTTGTCTGGCGCTGTTATTGAGCCTGCACCATTGGATGATTTACTCCCGGGCTGGCGGGAAAACCTACCCCCACATTGCATTCCTGTCAAAGACGATACCTTTTTGATGCTGAGCAAAACCGGCTCGCGCAAGCTACCTACACCACCACAAAGTAATAATCACGGTAATTTCATTGTCTCACTGGGTGCGTTGTGTGCCTGGATGGCACCGCAAGCAGAAGATCTGGGCGTTGATATTTTCCCGGGTTATGCCGCTGCAGACATCCACTACAATGAAAATGGTAGCGTGGGTGGCGTTATTATTGGTGATATGGGTGTTGCTGCCGATGGCAGTCAAAAATCCAGCTACATGGAAGGCATTGAAATTCATGCCCCTTTGACCATTTTATCGGAAGGCTGTCGAGGCCATCTCAGCAAGAAATTAATTAGCAAGTTTGCTCTGGACAAAGATTGCGATCCACAAACCTATGGCATTGGAACCAAAGAATTATGGCGGGTTGAGCCCGGCAAATCTCAACCCGGGAAAGTTCAGCACTCGATTGGCTGGCCTATGGATAGCCACACTTATGGTGGCAGCTTTATTTACCATATGGATAATGACCGCATTGCTATTGGCTTTGTAACTGGCCTGGATTACCCAGACCCTAATTTTCAGCCCTGGGAAGCCTTTCAGCAATTCAAAAATCATCCTCAAATTAAGCACTTGTTTGAAGGTGGCGAAATTCTCTCTGCTGGCGCCCGCGCAATCGTTGAAGGTGGCTATCAATCATTGCCAACAACAGAAATGCCCGGCGCTCTGTTAATTGGAGATGCTGCAGGCACACTCAACGTACCTAAAATAAAGGGTGTGCACCAGGCTATGCGTGGTGGCATGCTGGCAGCCGAACACCTGGGTTCAGCGGCGGATGGTCACGGCTATGATAAAGCCCTACGTGATTCGCCAATTATGGCCGAATTGAAAAAAGTCAGAAATATCCGCCCAGGATTCCATAAAGGATTGTGGTTAGGCTTGCTCAACGCAGGCTGGGAAACAATAACCGGAGGACACTCACCATGGACCCTCAAAAATCACGCCGATCACACCGCATTGAAAAAACTGGATAGCTATTCCAGCCCTGAACGTCATTGGATCTCACGAGATCTGGCACCACGTGATCGACTGGCATCTGTTTACTTCTCGACAACCGCGCATGAAGAAGACCAGCCAGTACATTTGCAAGTTGCAGACACCGATATTTGTATCAATCAATGTACCCAAGAATATGGCAATCCCTGCACTCGCTTTTGTCCTGCTAATGTGTATGAAATTGTTAGCGAGGAAAACAGCCAACGTCTGCAAATAAATGCAGCCAACTGTGTGCATTGCAAGACTTGTGATATTAAAGACCCATATCAGATCATCAATTGGGTTACGCCTGAAGGTGGCTCAGGTCCAAATTACCAGAATTTATAAATACACAGAATACTTTAACAGGAAGACCAGAAATGAAAATACTTGTAGGCATTAAACGCGTGGTTGATTACAACGTTCGCGTAAGAGTTAAGCCTGATGGCACTGGCGTTGATCTTGATGGCGCCAAAATGAGCGTTAACCCTTTTGATGAAATCGCTCTTGAAGAGGCCTTGCGCTTACGTGAAGCGGGTAAAGCTTCAGAAGTCATCGTGGTTTCTATCGGCACCAATGCTTGCCAACAACAATTACGTACAGGTCTTGCTATGGGTGCAGATCGGGCGATTCAAGTGGATACTGACCAGGATTTACAACCACTGGCTGTGGCAAAAGCGTTTTTGGCTATTGCTGAAAAAGAACAACCTGGTTTGGTAATTGTAGGTAAACAGGCTATTGATGACGACAACAGTCAAACGGGTCAAATGCTGGCTGCTCTCTGGAACCGGCCTCAGGCTACTTTTGCCTCCGAAGTAATGATTGAAGGTGAAGTCGCAACCGTAATCAGAGAAGTAGATGCCGGATTAGAAACCATTGAAATAGACTTGCCGGCGGTTATAACCACTGACTTGCGTCTGAATGAACCGCGTTTTGTAAAACTTCCAGACATTATGAAAGCCAAACGTAAACCACTGGAAGTAATTCCTCTGAGTGATCTGGCAGTGGCTAACGAAAACACGATTCAGATTGATCAATTTGCCCCACCTGCATCTCGTACAAAAGGCATCATGGTTGACTCAGCTGAAGCATTGGTAACTGAACTGAAAAGCCGAGGTCTGCTATGAGTAAAATATTGATAATCGCCGAACATAATGGCTCAGAACTGAATAACGCTACGGCAAAATGTGTCAGTTGTGCAGCAGCAACTGGGGATGACATTCATATTGCTGTCATGGCCGCAGACGGTGCAGCAATTGCCACCCAGGCAGCATCTCTTGCAGGTGTTAAAGAAGTCATTAGTATTCATCACCAAAATTTCACTAATTCGATGGCTGCAATGTTGGCTCCGGAAATTGCCAGTCTGGCACAAGATTACACGCATATATATGGCCCTTCTAGTACCTTTGGGCGGGATCTGATGCCTCGCGTTGCCGCGCTGTTAGACGTAAACCAGGTATCAGATATTATGACGGTGAAAGGACCACGGTCTTTCCAACGCCCGATATATGCCGGCAATGCAATTGTTGATATTAGTGTCGCTGATGATATGCCCGTAGTTGCAACTATACGTTTGGCATCCTGGGCCGCGGCTGAGAGTGGTGGCGCCGCCTCAATTACAGAACGTTCTGCAACAGCTGAGCTACCTAATCACTCCCGTTACCTGGGTTTAAAAACAGAAGGCGGTGACCTACCAGATCTGCAGAGTGCAAGTCGAGTAATCGCTGGTGGTCGCGGGTTGGGTTCAGAAGAAAGCTTCCAGCTGATTTACAAACTGGCTGGCAAACTGGGTGCCGGTGTGGGCGCATCACGTGCTGCTGTAGATGCCGGTTATGTGCCTAATGACATGCAGGTTGGACAAACAGGAAAAATTATTTCTCCAGACCTGTATATGGCTTTTGGAATTTCCGGTGCAATTCAGCATGTAACAGGAATCAAAGATGCCGGTACAATTGTTGCCGTTAACAAGGACTCTGAAGCTCCTATATTTGAAGTTGCAGATATTGGTCTTGTTGGTGATTTGTTTAATGTGATACCTGCAATAGAAGCCGCAATTTAAAAACCATGGAAAAGCCCCTTTGGATACCAGATAACGAGCGCATCAACCAGGCTAATATGAGCCGGTTTTTACATATGCTGCGTTCTGAGCTTGACCCAAGGATTACCGATTACCACGGGCTTTACCAGTTTTCTATCAATCACCCCGCAGACTTCTGGCAGGCCTTGTGGGAATTCAGCGATGTGATCGGCAGTTGTGGCGTCGGTGTTTTGGAACCTGCCAGCAAACTACAAGAATCACGTTGGTTTCCACAAGCACAAATAAATTTTGCTGAAAATCTACTTCGTTATCGGGATGATCATCCGGCTATTATATTTCGATCTGAAAATGGCAGTACACGGCAGTACACCTACGCTACTTTATATCAGGCAGTTGCCGCGACTGCTTCTGCCTTAAAATCACTCGGTGTAGTCAGTGGTGATCGGGTTGCTGGATACTTACCTAATCTTCCTGAAACGATTATTGCCATGTTAGCAACCAGCTCGCTCGGTGCTATTTGGTCTTCAACCTCACCCGATTTTGGAATCAATGGTGTTTTAGATCGTTTCGGCCAAATCAGCCCAAAGGTTTTATTCACCGCAAACGCCTATTGCTATAACGGTAAAAACTTCGATTGTCTGGAAAAAACCGCGCAAGTCGCAGCGACGATTCAATCCATCGAAAAAGTAGTGGTCATTCCTTATATCGACCAAAGCATTGATTACAAACAAATCAAAAACGCCGTGCTTTGGGATGATTTCCTGGATCATGGTGCCGACTCAATCAGCTTTCATCGCGACCGCTTTGACTTGCCTTTATACATAATGTATTCATCAGGTACTACCGGTGTGCCCAAGTGCATTACCCACGGCGCTGGTGGTACTTTAATGCAGCATCTGAAAGAGTTGGTATTACATACCGACCTGCACCGAGAAGATCGTATTTTTTACTTCACCACTTGTGGTTGGATGATGTGGAACTGGTTGGTGAGTTCATTAGCAGTTGGTGCCACTGTTGTGCTCTATGAAGGTTCACCATTTTACCCTCGACCTGAAGCCATGTTTGACCTGATTGATGACTTAGACATCAGCATCTTCGGGACCAGTGCAAAATCCATCTCTGCGTGGGAAAAAGCCGGTGTTAAACCGAAACAAACACATCAGCTAACAGCGCTAAAAAGCATCCTTTCAACCGGTTCGCCATTAGCTCCGGAAAGTTTTGATTATGTCTACCGAGATATCAAAGAAAACCTTTGTTTATCTTCAATTTCTGGTGGTACAGATATTATTTCCTGCTTTGCCCTTGGTTGTCCTATCCTCCCTGTCTGGCGTGGTGAACTTCAATGCCGAGGCCTGGGAATGAAAGTGGAAATCAGGAATCAAGAAGGCGATGTAGTCGTTGGCGAAACTGGTGAACTGACCTGTTCAGCGCCCTTCCCGGCTATGCCAGTCGGTTTCTGGGGTGACGAAGATGGCTCAAAGTACCAATCTGCATATTTTGAAACCTTCGATAATATCTGGTCTCAGGGCGATTATGCCCAATTGACTGCCCATGGAGGCATCATCATTTATGGACGCTCAGACGCTACCTTAAATCCTGGTGGAGTACGAATTGGTACTGCAGAAATTTATAATCAAGCTGAAAAACTCAGCGAAGTTCAAGAAAGCTTGTGCATAGGACAGCAATGGGAAGATGATGTACGGGTTGTTTTATTTGTGCGTTTGAAAGATGACATTACACTGGACCAGGCGCTCAGCGATAAGATTCGTAAAACCATACGTACAAATACAACGCCGCGGCATGTACCTGCAAAAATAATTCAGGTAGCTGATATACCCAGAACGATCAGTGGCAAAATAGTCGAGCTTGCCGTTGGCAATATCGTGCATGGGCGCCCGGTAAATAACAAGGATGCTCTGGCGAATCCAGAAAGTCTTGAGCTATATCGCAATTTACCTGAGTTACAGAGCTGAATGGAAACCTCGTTGCAAGTCAGTTATTCGCAAGCATCAGTGGAGACACTGCTTTCGACTACAGACCCTAACAAACAGATTCTAGGCGTTTTTAGATTTGGAGCAGAGCAATCTGACAGCCAGTCTGACTCCAGGTTTGTGCAAATCCCCCTGAAGCCACTTGCTATCCAAAAAAATGAAGTTTGGTACGTACCCGGACCAGTTAACAGTGGCAACTTTCAACATGTTCAATACAACAGTTGCCCAGATTTAACCCTGGCGCAAATCAGTATCGAACTGGATACAAATACCAATATTGAAAAAGCAACCAGAAATGCCTATCAGCAGATATTATCTTTCCTGGAACAGCACCAACACCGCTGGCCATTAAAAATCTGGCATTACTTTCCATCTATTACTGCAGGATCCCATGACAACGAACAATATCGCTTATTTTGTGCCGGTCGTGCTTATGCTGTGGGTGATAACCCGGTTATTATGACAGCCATTCCAGCAGCCACTGCCATTGGATCAAAAGTTGACCAACCGCGGTTACAAATCTATTTTCTTGCAGGTAGTAAACCAGGACAGGTGGTTGAAAACCCAAGGCAAATGCCACCACCTGAGTACCCTCGCCAATATGGCCTTCGTAGCCCTTTATTTTCCCGAGGCACACTAATTGCTCCGGGACAGAGCTATCAATTCTTGATTTCCGGAACTGCCAGTATCCTTGGGCATCAATCACTGCATGACGAAGATGTCCGCGAACAAACTCGCGAATCTTTAAGAAATATTACTGCGTTGATATCTGCTGGTCGTGAACAAACACCCATCGAATCTACTGACAGGTCTCTATTTAGTAAGTCAGATGGTGTTTTGAGGGTTTATATAAAACACCAGCAGGACCTTAGCCTGGTTGAAGATGAACTCAAGCAGCACCCGTTAGGAAACCTGCCCGTTATATTTTTACAA
>CAXMRK010000286.1:0-4121 GCA_964195815.1 uncultured Acidimicrobiia bacterium
CTGAGCTGGATCTGGAAGACTTATCTGCAGCCGAATTGTTGCGATTGTACGGTACAACCACTCAGGGTGAAGAGTATTTACTCGGCATGGCGAAAATTGAAGAACAAAAATTGAAGTCAGTGCGCTTGTTTCCTGGTTTATTTCTTTGACCCGTATAGTGCATATTTAATCTGATATTGCTGGTGTCGTTTCGGTTGCAACTTTCATCCGCTCAACTTTGTTTATTAATTTGTCCACACGCGATTTTCCAAAATCATCAAGCACAGATGTATGGTTGAATTCACCCTGTTTTTTGTTCAGATGATTAACAATAAGTTTTTTGATATCTCTATTGAGTATTAAGTCCTGGACATGACAGAGATCTAAAAAACTTGTGGTGAGTAATTTTTTCGACAAAATCTTAACACTACTATCTTCTCGTGTACCCAGATAAAGTTCTTCATTGCTGTTTGCATCTTCGGCCAGACGATCGTATGACAATACGTGAAAGTCATCCGACTCAACAACTCTAATTGCTCGAGCTCTAATTTGACTGTGTTCAAATTCTTTTTGTTTGCCTGTCACCAGCACATATTTGATCTCAACAGGTGTATCTGAAATGGGTTTTTTGATGAATTTGAATTTAGCTTCAAATTGGCTTTTGTTAGCAGGTTCAGCAAACCATTTTTGCCAGGTTTTTATTTTTTTTATGGCATTTGAAAAGTCTAAATGAAAATTAAAGCCTCTGGATTCGAAATAAGGAGTTGTGGGTTTTTCAATTTCAATAAGAATATAATGCCAGCAGATTGAGCTTTTTGAGAGAATTAAAAAATCAGCAACCATGTCTTTGGATATTTTAACTTTTCTCAAAACCAGGCTCATATGCACCCCATGATTTCTCACAAAATGTCGGGGGATAAACTGAGTATGTGCTTCTAAAAAGTCTTGATAGTCTTGTTCTTCACGATCTTCATTTAAGAGTTGTTTATATTTCTCGACGAATGAGTTTTTCATATTGCCCCCTAAGGCGTAGTTTGTTCTTTAAACGGACAGAACGTGGTCTCTCCATTTAAAAACCCTCTCAAAATATACTCTAATATCAACTAAAGTGCTTTACTTACCTCATAAAAACTACTCGATTGTATTATTTAGCGTATTTAAGGCTTCTTATGATGATAGAACCCCATATCTCTAGTGATCTATGCAGTTAATTATGCGGCGTTAACTTTTATTATCAATGACAGGCCTTGATTCAGGTTAGTTATGTGCAATGAATTATCATTTGCTAGCAGATTATTAATAATAGCTTGTATTTATTAAGCTTTAATGCCTTGTTAGCAGATTATATGGCCTGTATAATGGCGGGCTAACCGGGAATTCTACGGTTGTTTGTGTCGAAAATAATATCGACGCGTTAATTTTAATGAAAGCACGGGTGTCAGGTTTAAATATTTATCAAACCTGGCGCTTCGCAAGTGGAGTATAAACCATGGCATTTACAGTTGCTGACAAGGCGAAAGTTGTCGCCGAATATAGTCGCGGAGAAAACGATACCGGTTCACCGGAAGTTCAAGTTGCTCTGATGACTCATCGTATTAATGACCTTGCCGGTCACTTTAAACAACATAAACACGATCATCACTCTCGTCGCGGTCTACTGCGTCTGGTCAATCAACGTCGCAGTATGCTTGATTACCTGAAAGGCAAAGATATTGGGCGTTACAGAGAAGTGATCAAAAGATTAGGTCTGCGTCGCTAAGAACAGCAGATACTGAGCAATAGCGCTTCGGCAGGGAAACCACCGAAGCGTCTTTATTTAAGCAGTAAGATTTAAACTAGTAGTTAATCATTGGCAGGAACAGATAATTTATTTACGGGAAAACCCATGCAAAAATTTAGTAAAACATTTCAGTACGGCGAACACACAATCACTCTAGAAACTGGAGGTATCGCACGTCAGGCAAACGGCGCGGTTATGGTTTCATCTGGAGACACCAAAGTACTGGTCACTGCCGTCGGTCGGCGTGAAGCAAAACCAGGACAGGGTTTTTTCCCTTTAACGGTTAATTACCAGGAGAAATTCTACGCTGCTGGTCGAATTCCAGGTGGCTTCTTTAAGCGCGAAGGTCGGCCTACAGAAAAAGAAACACTGACTTCCCGTCTGATCGATCGTCCTTTACGTCCGCTGTTCCCCAAGGGCTTTATGAATGAAGTTCAGGTTGTTGCCACGATGATGTCATGCAACCCGGAAGTTAATGGCGATATTCTGGGTCTGATTGGTGCTTCTGCATCACTGGCTATATCGGGTATGCCTTTCGCTGGCCCAATTGGTGCGGCCCGCGTGGGTTACATCAACGAAGAGTATGTTTTGAATCCTTCAACTACACAGATGGAAAGCTCTGATTTGGACCTGATTGTTGCTGGTACCGAAAGTGCAGTACTGATGGTTGAATCAGAAGCTAAATTGCTGTCTGAGGCTGTCATGTTGGGTGCGGTTAGCTTCGGCCATGAACAGATGCAGGTAGCAATCAATGCTATCAACGAATTAACTGAAGAATGTGGTAAAGAACGTTGGGTATGGATCGCTCAGGAAATTGATGCTGATTTGTTGGCTAAAGTTGAAGCTGCTGCTGCTGATTCTATTGCTGCGGCGTATACCATCACCGATAAAATGGAGCGCCGTGATGCACTTTCAGTTGCACGCACAGCTTGTGTTGACGCACTGTGTGATGCAGAAGATGAAAATGCCCCTGCTGCTGGCGATGTTAAAGGCCTGTTCTCCAAGCTGGAAAAGAATATCGTTCGTCAGAGCGTATTAACTACAGCCAAGCGTATCGACGGCCGTGATTTAACCACGGTTCGCCCGATTACTGTCAACGTTGGCACTATGCCTCGTGTTCATGGCTCTGCGGAATTTACCCGTGGTGAAACTCAGGCTATCGTTTTAACTACCCTTGGTACAACGCGCGATGCGCAGATTATTGATGCGGTTGAGGGTGAGTTCAAAGACCAGTTCATGCTGCACTACAACTTCCCTCCATACTCTGTAGGTGAAACCGGCTTTATGAGCGGCCCTAAACGGCGCGAAATTGGTCACGGTAAGCTGGCCAAACGCGGTGTAATGGCAGTTATGCCAAGCATGGAAGACTTCCCATATGTATTACGGGTTGTTTCTGAAATCACCGAATCAAACGGTTCCAGCTCTATGGCTTCTGTTTGTGGTACCTCTTTATCCTTGATGGATGCGGGTGTACCTTTGAAAGCACCAGTAGCCGGTATTGCTATGGGCCTGATCAAGGAAGGCGACAGCTTTGCAGTACTGAGTGATATCCTCGGTGACGAAGATCACCTCGGCGACATGGACTTCAAAGTAGCCGGTACCGAAGAAGGTATTACCGCTCTGCAGATGGATATCAAGATCGAAGGCATTACTGCTGAGATCATGGAGATCGCACTCAACAAGGCTCGCGGTGGTCGTCAGTTTATTTTGGGTGAAATGAACAAGGTTCTGTCAGAATCACGTAGTGAAATGTCTGATTTCGCACCGCGTCTAATGACTATCAAAATTAATCCTGACAAGATCCGCGACATTATCGGTAAAGGTGGTGCAACTATCCGCCAGATTACCGAAGATACTAATACCACCATTGATATCTCTGATGACGGTACGGTAACAGTCGCTTCTGTACGTGGTGAAGATGCTGACGCAGCGCGTAAAATTATCGAGCAGATTACCGCTGATGTTGAACCGGGAACAATCTATGACGGTAAAGTCACCAAGATCATGAACTTTGGTGCTTTTGTAACCATATTGCCTGGTCGTGATGGTTTGGTACATATTTCCCAAATCAGCAACGAGCGTGTTGAGGAAGTTACCGACGTTCTGAAAGAAGGTCAGGAAGTGCGGGTTAAAGTTCTCGAAGTTGACAAGCAAGGTCGTATTCGCCTGTCAATGAAGGAAGTTGCTGAAGGCGAATAAGCTTTCTAAGACTTTGCAATTAAAAAGGCGCGCCTGATTCAGGCGCGCCTTTTTTATGCTTGAATGGAACATCACCGGAGTTATTGCTCCGCATTGTTTTAGCCACTCTATACCAGGCTCATTATTCAGCCTCAATCACATGTTTTGTAACCACAGCTGCTAC
>CAXMRK010000287.1:0-2918 GCA_964195815.1 uncultured Acidimicrobiia bacterium
GGAAAACACAAATACAGAAACTAATATCGATAAATTTATCCATATTTTCAGCAACTGATATTTTTGACTTCTATAAATTGTCATTTGTATTCCTTTGGCTTCTTTTACCATGACTGGTTCGGGGCATCTTTACGTTCACGACGTTTATATTCCTGATTTAGCTTGCGTCTTAATAGACCACCTGGATCGTCTGGAATTCTTCGCAACCATTGCTCTTTGGCCTGTTCATCTTCTTCAGTCCACTGTTCTTCCTGAGTCATTTCAACAGCCTGTTCTTCCATCATTTCTTCATCTTCAGGTTGCTGATCTTCTGGCGCCTGTTCTTCCTCTTCTTCAGTCTCAGGTGAATCATCGCTTGCATCATCAGCTTCTGGACTCTCAGAGCTCTCCGATTCTTCAGACTCCTGGTTTTGTTGGTTTTCCTGATCCTGCTGTTGTTCCTGATTTTCGCCCTGCTCGCCCTCCTCCTGATTTTCCTCACCGTCCCCATTCTGCTGGTTTTTAAGGTTCTCAAGAAGATCCCGATTGATTTGTGCGTCTTTATTATCTGGTTCCAGAGTTAACGCACGATCATAGGCTGCAATGGCCTCGTCCAACTCGTTTTGGGCCGCCAACGCATTGCCCAAATTATAGGCAGCATCAGCTCTTTGATGAATCGTATCAGCTGAATTTTCTAAAGCTTTCCAATACTCCATAGCCTGAATAAACTCACCTTGTCGGTACAGCGCTTCTGCTTTAAAACGTGGCGAACGCGCCTCACCTGCCAATTGATAATTTTGGGCATGCAAGTCCTGCTGTGAACGTTGATCAGCATTCCACCACAATTTGCGCCAGGTATTCTTAATCGCACCAGCTTGTGATGGCTCAACTTCCATCCCATCAACTGTATGTTCTGCAGACTCAACAGAGATTGCAGGCGGAGAATCTATCAATTCTTGTGCATGCGCCACTGGTACTAAATTGGGCAAAATAAATAAGGGTAAAATAAACAACCAACCTCTACGGAAACTGACTAAAACAATAGGCAGTAAGAGCAGTAATAACCAGTAGCCCTGATCCAGCCAGCGTTCTTCTAGACCATCATAGTTGTCCTCATCAGTAGCAATAAAATCATCACTACCCTGACCCAGCAATTCGGCTAATTCGGAATTATCTGCCCGCGTAGTCAAATAGCGACCATCGCCGGCAGCTGCCAGTTCACGCAGCTTACTTTCCTCAAGTCTACTGACAACAATTTTTCCTTCACGGTCTTTTATAAAGCCCCTGCCACTGGGGATCGGGGCCCCCTGGGATGTGCCTATACCGAGTACAGAAGTCGTGAAACCCTGACCTGCAAGCTGAGATGCCATTGCTATAGCTCGCTTATCGCTACTGTCTGCTAGCAGCAAAATCTCACCGCCTGCAAAGCCTGCCTGTTGAATCAATTTAGCTGCTAATGCAAGCGCTTCATCAGGGCGAGAACCGGGGGCCGGCATAATATCAGGGCTCAGCGCCGGTACCATATTTTTGATGGTCTCCATGTCGCTACTCAAAGGAGCAATAACAAATGCCTGACCAGCATATGCTACTAAGCCTACCTGGCCTTCGGTCACTAAATCCAACATGTCCATCAGTTTAAATCGAGCCTGGGCCAGGCGACTGGGTTTAACATCTTCCGCCTGCATTGAATAGGAAAGATCGAGAACTACAACTCGTGCCTGATTGGCACTAAAGCTTCCGTTTGCTGCTTGCTCCCAGGCAGGCCCCGCAAGTGCTAACAACGCCAGAGTTAATCCCGAAGCTATTAAAGCAGTCATTTTATGCCGACCTTTCTGTAGACCTCCGCCACCGAGAAATTTAAGTAGTTGTGGGTCAGCAAAGCGCGCCCAATCACCGCCAGCCTTATGTTGTCGCCAGATGAAAATAGTAAACAGCCATACCAGTGGAACAAGGTATAACCAGGTAGGGCGGATCCAGTGCAAGGCAAACATATCCATTAGCTCACCTCATTGTTTTGAGGTTTAGGCTGCAACAGTCCGCTTTGCCATACCAAGCGGACACTGACAATCAGCAGGACCAGTAATACCGCTATCATTAAAGGTAACCAGAACCACTCAGTAACGGGACGGATAACAACCGCATCAGAACTTACTGGTTCCAGTTGATCGATGATCTGGTATATTTTTTCAAGCTCACGAGTATCCCTGGCACGAAAATACTGACCACCGGTTTTTTCAGCAATAGCCTTCATGGTTTTTTCATCAAGGTCGGTAGCTGGGTTAACCATTCGCGAACCGAACAAATCACGCACTAACATTTCATCAGCACCCACACCAATGGCATAGATTGTGAGGCCCTCTTTAGCGGCATACTCAGCCGCTTGAATCGGCTCTACCGAACCTGCAGTATTTGCCCCGTCAGTAAGTAAAATTAATATCCGCTCAGCTTCAGCATTTTCACGCAGACGTTTGATCGACAAACCTATAGCATCGCCAATGGCTGTCTCTCTACCTGCCAAACCAATTTCAGACTCATCCATCAACCGCGCAGTTGTCTCAGTATCAAAAGTTAATGGGGTTTGCAGATAGGCTCTGGAACCAAATAACACCAGACCCACACGATCACCTTTACGTCGCTGGATAAAAGCTGACATTACTTCTTTTACCATAATCAAACGACTGACCATATAGCCATTGAGCTGCATATCACGAGTATCCATCGAGCCGGAAACATCCATTGCCATCAACAAATCTCGACCGCTCACTGGAAAGGTTAATGGCTCATCTACCCATTGTGGCCGTGCTGATGCTGTGAGTACGAGTAACCACACAAGAATGACCAATAGGCGTTTCATCCAGTCAGATGAACTGCTGTTGCTGGAGCTTTCGCCTAACCAATGAAAAAAAGGAATGCGTACCGAACCACTTAACTGAGAATCG
>CAXMRK010000288.1:0-12603 GCA_964195815.1 uncultured Acidimicrobiia bacterium
TAGACTTACCGCTGAGGGCAGCATCGGTATAAACGGTTTTATCTAGCCCATAAAACCGTTTTATTGCCAGGCTTTCGGTTGCTAAAACTTTTTGATTTCCTGTCTCACGATTTTTTTTGAAGGTTTCAAAAGGGTGTTCTGTACAATCGCTCATCCACCGGCATCCTCTATTGCTTTGCGCTGTTTTTCTGCGGCCTCATCTAGGGTTTTTTGCATTCCTTCGGCTTTATCCAGGGCCTGAAATTTTTCTTCCATAAATCGTTTTTGTGCTTTTTCCGGCTCTGCCACTGTGTTTTCATCAGTCTTACTACAGGCAGCTAATCCAAAAACTAAAATAAACATTAGTAATTTTGTCATCTCCCCTCTCCAGGGCCTTCTTCCATTTGAATTTCTGCTTGCTCGGTTTCAACATCAATCCGCGGGGGGTCAATAAACCGAATCCGCTTGCCGCCGTAAAAAACAGCTTTAAATTCCTCGCGCGAAACCGCCACATAGCGATCATTACCACCAATCTCAACCTGTGCACCCTCGCGAACGGCATATCCCTGAGCATCCACGCGGACCACCATGGTGGCTTTCTTGCCGGTATGGCAAATCGTTTTTAATTCACGTAAATGGTCAGCCCAGGCCAATAAATATTTACTACCTTCAAATAACTCACCCTGAAAATCAGTACGCAAACCATAGGCCAATACGGGGATTTTGAGACGATCTACAATTTCTCCCAGCTGGAAAACCTGATCTTTATTTAAAAACTGCGCTTCATCAATTAACACACAATCTACCGACCGCGTTTCACGAATTGCCTCAGTTTTCTCGAAAAGATCGTCTGTGCTGGTAAAGCTCACTGCCGGGGACTCAAGACCTATGCGGGATTTAATCAGCCCCGTTGCATTCCGATTATCTAGCTCAGGGGTAAACAGTAGGGGCAGCATCCCTCGTTCACGATAGTTCCAGGCTGACTGCAACAGCAAGGTAGTCTTGCCTGCATTCATACTGGAATAATAGAAATAAAGCTTTGCCATTGCCTAATCAGTACCTGTTATAAATTACTTAGAAATTGTTCTCAATTCTACGCCAAAGCCTGTCACAATACCTGCCTGAAATAATACTGAGTTTAAACCCGTCTTCGATGAAATTAAATCCACAACAACAGGCCGCCGTTGAATATCTGTCTGGACCTCTATTGGTTCTAGCGGGCGCAGGCAGTGGTAAAACTCGGGTGATAACTGAAAAAATTGCCTATCTCATAGGAAAGATGGGGCTTGCGCCTGAAAAAATTGCAGCCATTACCTTTACCAATAAAGCGGCTAGAGAAATGGGTGACCGCATTCGACGTCGACTTAAAAACAAAAATACTCAGGGCCTTACTCTGTGTACTTTCCATGCGCTTGGCTGGCGTATTCTCCGGGAACACGCAGAACAACTGGGTTTTCGTCCTGGCATCAGTATTCTGGATGAACGAGATACCTTGCAACTGGTTCGCGACCTGTTGGTACCCGGCACTAACGCAGATGTTGTGCGGCAAGCACGTTGGCAGCTATCGCGGTGGAAAAACATGGCCCTGGATGTTGCCGAAGCAGAGCAATATGCAAAATCACCCGGCGAAGTGGCTGCTCTGAGTCTCTATCAACGCTATCAAAGCCAGCTAAAAACTTTAAATGCCGTTGATTTTGATGACCTCATTATGTTGCCACTGCAATTATTGAAGCGTGAGGATATCCGTATTCTCTGGCAGGAAAAACTGCGCTATTTATTAGTAGATGAATATCAGGACACCAATGAAACCCAGTACCAACTGCTGCAACTTCTCTCTGGCTCTCGTGGCGCGTATACAGCGGTAGGAGATGATGACCAATCAATTTATGCTTTTCGTGGGGCACAACCTGAAAACATTAATCAATTGGGCGTTGATTACCCACAGCTGAAAGTCATCAAGCTGGAGCAAAACTACCGCTCAAGTGGCCGCGTACTAAGTGCCGCTAATGCGGTCATAGCCAATAACCCGCATGCGCATGAAAAAAAATTATGGAGTGCGTTACCCGAAGGTGAGTTGATAAGAATCATTCCCTGTAAAGACGAGCAGGACGAAGCACGTAAAGTAACCAGTGAAATTCTACATCGGAAGTTCACCCGCAACGCCCATTACGGTGAATTCGCTGTGCTCTATCGGGGTAATTTCCAATCACGGGTTTTTGAGCAGGCTTTACGAGAACAAAAAGTGCCTTACCACCTGAGCGGTGGTATTTCATTTTTTGATCGCACCGAGATCAAAGATCTGCTTTGCTATTTCAGGCTAATGATTAACCCTTCTGATAATACGGCTTTTTTGCGGATTGTGAACACTCCGCGGCGTGGTCTGGGTGCTGGAACTGTTGCAAAGGTTGCTGAAACTGCTGCAGAAATGAAATTAAGCTTGCTGGATGCCGCCCGACACAGCCATTGCATCGATAAGCTCAGCACCAGAGCAGCAGAATCTCTACGTGATTTTACAGATACCATCTTGCGTTTCGGGGCTGCCGGTGAGCATGGCGACCCAAATGCAGCGATTCAGGATTTGGTTAAATCTATCCACTATAGCCAGTGGTTACAAGATCAGGCGGAAACACCCAAAGATGCTGAGTGGCGGCAAAAAAACGTTGATGAACTGTTAGCCTGGATTGAAAGAATTGCTCAGGCCAGCGATACCAACATGAATTTAACCGACCTAATCGGACAACTGACCTTAATGACCTCTTTGAATGATGATGAAGATCCGGGTGAAGTTGTACGTTTAATGACCCTGCATGCGGCTAAGGGGCTGGAATTTAAGCATGTGTTTATGGTCGGTGTAGAAGAAGGCTTGTTGCCCCACAAAATGAGTCTTGATGAAGGTGGCGAAGAGGAAGAGCGACGGCTCATGTATGTTGGAATAACGCGTGCTGAGGAAACCCTGACTCTGTGTCACGCCAGCAAACGCAAGCGCTTCGGTGAAAGACTCAACTGCAAACCCAGTCGTTTTCTTGATGAATTACCTGAAAACTGTGTCCTGAAAACCGGCAGTGGCTCTGATGAAGAGGCGACGGAAACGGAAGATCGTGCCAAAGCGCACTTGGCTAACCTGGGCTCAATGTTTGGGGATTCCTGAGGCCACGCTATAGCCACTATTGCCCGCTATACTCCCTCACAACCTCAGTAATGGTTACGTTCCAGTGTTTATACCACTTGTGAGCCAATCGTTGTGCGCTCTGATGCACAGGATCCTGCTTCCAGCGCTGTATATCTACCAGCGAGCGCCAACGCGAAACCGCGACCTCTCGGTTACCCTCGGTAACAGCCATAAAACCAATACAACCGTATTCATCGAAAGCCAGCTTGCGTAACTGTTCGGCAAAATCTAAATAATGCTCGTCTGGATTAGCTAATTCAGCGGTAAAAACAACAACATACATTATCAGGGCCCTGAAAGTCTTTTAGTCTTTCTCTTCCCAGGAAACGGCTGGCCACTCATCAGACAACAGCGCAAAAACCACATCATCTGCCCAGCCGCCTTTGAAGGGGTAGCTACGAATGTGGTGTGCTTCCTGGCGAAAGCCAACGCGTTCCATCAATTGCATGGATGCCCAATTATTTGGGTCAACAGATGCAATGACCCGGTAAACTTCTTTTTTAGTAAATAAATAATCAAGCAAATACCACAAGGCTTCACTGGCATAACCTTTGCTTTGGTTATCCGGATCAAGGGAAATGCCAAATTCGACAACCTCTGGCTGATCGGCTTTTCGGCAAACACCAAAATCGCCAATCAATGGCGCATTTTCAGTATTTAAAAATATACCCCATTGATAGAAGCGGCCCGGAACTTCAAGAAAAGTATCGCCTTGATCTTTAATCAAGGTATCCACTTCTGCAACCGATTCGGGTGCCCATTCCTGAAACTCTGCGACTTCCTGCAGATTACGATAACGATAAAGAGCCATTGCATAGACTCTCTCAGAATCGCCCGTTAAAGGTCCAATTTTAAGCCTGGGTGTTTTTATCATTGTAAGCGTCTCATCTAACCAGAGTATTTATAAATTCCTAGCCTTGAATGTATCACATGCTCCGAGGTTACCGGAACCAAATCCCACCTTAAACCAACGCACACGTTGTTCAGATGTTCCGTGGGTAAAGGTCTCAGGCATAACTCTACCGGTAGCTTCGCGCTGCAACCTATCATCACCAATTGCAGTCGCTGCCGTAATCGCTTCTTTGACATCACCTGGATCGAGTACATTTTGATTTCGGCTAGCCCAGATACCCGCGAAGCAGTCGGCTTGTAATTCCATGCGTACAGAATTTGCATTAACTTCGGCTTTGCTGCGTCCACGATTGGCCTGATTCACTTTGTCAGCAATACCTAATACATTTTGTACATGATGGCCCACTTCATGGGCAATCACATATGCCTGAGCAAAATCACCGCCAGCACCATGCTTGTTTTTTAGGTCATTATAGAAGCTCAGATCAACATACACTTTTTGGTCGCCAGGACAATAAAACGGTCCCATTTGTGCAGATGCGGCACCACAGCCTGAATTCACCGAGTCTGTAAACATCACCAGCGTAGGTTCAACATAACGACTTCCGCCTGCTGTAAATATTTGTTTCCAGGTATCTTCAGTACTGGCTAGTACAGCGGTGGTGAAGTCTGCCATTTCCTGTTCTTGTGGCGATGGCGTCCAGTTTTCATCAATCTGGTCGCTAGAGGGTTTGTTCATGCCAAGTTGTTGTTGCGCCTGAAACAACGTTAATGGGTTGATTCCCAATATCCACGAAGCCAACAGGGTGATTACAATCATGCCAATACCACCGCCAAACATTCCACGCTTACCGACTCTTTTCCCTCGCCGGTCTTCAACATTTGTACTTCTACGACCTGACTTCCAGCGCATTTAACGCTCCTTTAAAACATTGCTATTGGCTGATTATAACAATAGATCAGGCTGATGAAATTGCAGCCAGGTCGAGTACCTTTCCAGGGGCACTAATTCCAGCATCGACATTGCAGCGATTTAGCAGATATTTCTGAAAATCTAATTTGCTTTCATCTTCGCCATGCACCAGATAGACCGCAGGTTTGTTTTCAAAACCCTCATACCAGCGAGCCATATCATCCTGGTCGCCATGTGCGGATAAGCCACCTACTGTGTGAATTTTTGCACGGACTTTAATGATTTGACCAAACATTTTAATTTCTTCAGCGCCATCGACCAGGCGTCTGCCAAGCGTCCCATTCGCCTGATAACCAACAATAATGATTTGGGTGCCCGCGTTTTCAAGATTGTTTCTCAGATGGTGGAGTATCCGCCCACCGGTACACATACCACTAGCAGCAATAATGATGGCGCCATACTTGAGGTCATTAATCGCACGCGACTCGTCGGCGCTACGAGTTAATTCGAGGTTAGGCAACAGTGGCATGTCACCGGCGTTGTCCCGAACTAGCTGGGCTTCCTGGTCCAGAATTTGTCGATAGTTCCAATATATCGAAGAAGCTTCAATAGCCATCGGCGAATCCAGAAAAACCTGAAATCTACCAACACCCCAGGCATCAAAATTGGTGGCTAGCTGGTAGAGCACTTCCTGTGAACGACCAACGGCAAACGCTGGAATCAGAATATTTCCACGGGTGTCAGCGGCGGCGGTGATAATTTCACCAATTTCATCTATGGTTGCCTGCCGGTCGCGATGACGTCTGCCACCATAGGTTGTTTCCATAAGCACCAGGTCGGCCCGCGCTGGTGTTTGCGGGTCTCTTAAAATCGGCGTATCAAATTGTCCAAGGTCTCCACTAAATACCAAACGGCGCTGAAGATCGCCTTCCTTAAGATCCAACTCAACAACAGCTGAGCCTAAAATATGGCCCGCATCATGAAAGCGAACCCTGACTCCTGGCAAAACCTGCTGCCACTGCTGATATTTAACACTCTTAAATTGCCTTAACGTGACCGCCGCATCGGCTTTGGTATACAGGGGTTTAACCTGAGCCGTGCCAGGCTTAGCTTTACGGTTTTTATACTTGGCATCATACTCATGCAAATGGGCAGAGTCAGAGAGCAATACCGCACACAGATCCTTGCTCGCATTCTGGGTCCAGATATCACCAGCAAATCCTCGCTTGACCAACAACGGCAAACGCCCTGAGTGATCAATATGTGCGTGTGAAAGCACAACCGCATCAATCTCTTCAGCGGCAAATGGAAACGGCTCTCGATTGAGCGCTTCCAGCCGTCTGCCGCCCTGTATAAGGCCGCAATCCAGCAGAATCGATTGTCCACCAAGCCTGAGAATGTGACAGGAACCAGTAACCCCCTGGGATGCACCGTAAAATTCCAGTTGCATATATTTACTCCGCGTCTGGCTGATAAAAGACCGCTTTAGGCTCGGCGTTCAACATCTGTTCACGGACCAGCGGAATTGGGGGGCCACCATAGGACAGGAAGGCATCATGAAACGCTTTCCAGTTGCTTTGATTGTTTGGATCAAGATCGTGTGCCTGCAACCAGTCATCTCTTAGTTGTCGGATCATCAACTTACCCATAGTGTAGTTTAAATAGGCAGGATCGTAGGTGCCTCTGGCTGCTTGCTGACGAGCGGTACCAGCATCCTGATGCGCCTCCTCTAAAAATAATTTTTCAGATTCTTCAACCGTCATCGTACCACTGTGTAAACCAATCGCTGATATAAAGCGGGCATTGCGCAGCAAGGCATTTGAAAGCATCCCAATGCGGGTTTCTGCATCGGCATTTCTGAGCCCGGCGTCATACATCATTTCCTCTGTATAGTGCGCCCAGCCTTCTGCAAAAGCATAGCCTACAAATACTCGGCCAAACTGCCAGTCAGAACGGTTTGCATGCAAAAAATTCAGGAAATGGCCCGGCCATACTTCGTGTACTGAGGTAAGTAGCAAATCAGAATCCCCTGGAATATATGCCTGTTGTTCCGCTTCCGGCCAACTGGGGTCTGGCGGGGCGATAAAGTAAGTTGACTGTTCTCCGGTTTCATAAGGGCCGGGAATTGCAATATAGGCAAAGTTAGAGCGCGCATACGGAGGGGCTTCTTCAACCGCACATTCTTCGATGCCAGGAATACTAACCAGGTCTTTTTCAATCAAAAAAGCCTTGGTTTCCTTTAACTGCTCTCGTGCCGCAATCACCGCACCATCTTTTGGCTTGTGGTTGGCCATACGCGCAAAACAATCTTCGATGCTTTCACCGGGCGCATATTCGGCACAGGTTTCTGCTAATGCCCGCTGATTTCTAGCCATGTCGTTGTGCCCGATTTCTAACATTTGGGCTAAGGACAAATCAACCATCTCAGTATCATTGATCATGCTGGAGAAAAGCTCTTCGCCGAGTGCAAAATCTTCAGTAGCAGACCCGCGCATTGCAATAAAATAATTTGCCAGTTCATGCATTGCCTTTGCTGCCGCGCCATTTGCTTGCTTAAAATCAGCCCACAGCGCCTCATCTTTTACCTCGGTAAATGCCTGCTTGATATCAGCATCGAAGTAATCGCCCATACCACCAAAGGAGGCAACCGCATACTCAATCCAGGTGCGTGGCATGGGTGCCTGAAGGTTGCTTTGAATTTGCGCGGCGGCTTGCGGTATGCCTTTGGCAAAATTGATATAGGCCTGCATTCTGATCTCAACCGCTGCATAACGACGTGAAATATAGGGATCAGGATCCAATGAATCACTCAACCAATCAAAATAAAACGCTGGGCTGCGGAACGGCCAACGGGCCTTTTCCAGCCAAAACAAATCACGTTTAACCCGAGACAGTAAGTAGCTTTTCTGGTAGCGTCGCTGGCGATCCAGCTGGTCATCAGCGAATGCTTTGGCGCTGTTTTCAATAGCATGAAGTCGTTCAATTTCTGCGGCGATCCCGGCGGCTGACCAGTCCGGCAATTTACCGTCAAACTCGTGCCTGCCAGCGGTTACCGCAAAAGTGGGGTGAGCAACAAAGAACTCGTCAATAAAGTTTTCAACCAGTTGATCCCAGCGCGTTGCAAGCTCGCTGGGATCTATAACCAGGGCTTCATTTACCGGAGTTTCAACAGGCGCGGCTACCGTTGTATGCTCTTGTTGCTGGCATCCAGGTGCTGCAATCAACAGCAGCAACAACACTAACCATCGAGGACTTACTCTTAACCAAACAAAATTCAAATTCATGCTTATTCCTACCGCGGGCTATTAGATTAAAGATTTCAGTAGTTTACTGTAAAGCAATCTCATATATGTGTTTTAGCTTTCTGCGATCAGCCTGTTAGATCCTGTGCAACTTTCAAGGCATTGACCACACAATCATTTAAGCTAACCCCTTTAAAAGCATTACCGGTTAGGATCAATCCAGGATGGCGTTGCAATCGTGCTTCAATTTTTTCCAATCTATCAGCATGCCCAACCTGGTATTGTGGAATAGCCTTTTCATGTCGGAAAACACGGATAAATTCAGGCTCAGCTGACAGGCCCATTATGTCTTTGAGGTCATCTTTAACCAGGCCGATGAGTTGTTCTTCAGGCAGTCTGGCGAGCTGGGGATTCCTGGCTCCACCAACCATGCTGCGCAACAGAATTGATCCTTCTGGGGCGCGCCCAGGAAAAACATTTGAATCAACCAGCGTTCCTAAAACATTTCTTTGTTCTTTGGATGGCACCAGAAAGCCAAAGCCATCCAGCACCTGTCCCACATCCTGTTGCCGATAACCAAAGCAGCAGATAGATAGTGCTGGGTATGGGATTTCTGTGAGCATGCTGGATAGGTCTGCATCAAAGCTTTGCAACATACGTGCTTGAGCGTGCGCAGGTGCGGCCATTATCAGAACATCACTTTCTTCTTCCTGACCATCTGTGGTTTGCAAAATATAACGGTCAGCTTGCCGGCTTATTGCTTGTACTGGTGTACCCAGCCGAATACGTGTGCCCAGCTGTTCGGCTAAGGTATCTGTTAACACGCTCATGCCCTTGCTAAAAGAAGTTAATGTGCCTCCAGGCCCGGCACCAGGCGTGTTACCGCCCTGTTTACGTGCCCTTTTTTGCAAGCTGATAAGTCCGCGGATTAAGCTACCAAACTCCGCTTCAACTTCATGGATTCGCGGGAAACAACTCTTTAAGCTCAGCTTGCTGGCATCACCAGCAAATACTCCTGATGCCATTGGGTCAATCAAACGCTCAAAAGCTTCTTTGCCAAGGCGGCGAGTTGCAAATTCTTCCAGAGTCTCATCCGGATTATCCGTACCACCCGCAAAAATCTCATAAATGACGCGCAAACGACCCGGAATATTCAGTAAATTTGAGGTGAAAAACTGCGGCGGTTTCTCTGGTAGCTGGTGTAACTCGCCACGACTATATACATAACGTTTTTTTGCGGCCTCATTAGCCGGTACAGGCGCCACTCCTGCTTCACGGCAAAGTTCAAGAGTGCGCGGAATCTTATCCAGAAAGCCATTCACCCCGCCTTCACACAAATAACCTTGCGGGCTAATTTCTGTCCAGACCTTACCGCCAACACGCATGCTCGATTCAAAAATCTGAATCTCTGCATCAGGTTTCCGGGTCAAGATGGCCTGTGCGGTAGCTAAGCCTGAAATACCTGCGCCGACTATGTTGATTTTCATTTTTATTTCCCTGCAAAATTTGCTTTTGCCAAACTCATATATTACCTTAACCAATGATGCCGGCGTTGCATATTCTGAATTTTTCCTGACTGTTTGTTTGCTAACCAACAATCAATACGAAGCCTTAAAATGACCGATCTAAATCTTCCGCGCATAAAAAAGGCGGATTCGAAAATCCGCCTTTTGCTGAAGCATTAAATCTAAATTATGATTTTTCAGCTACGACTTCAAGCTCTTCTTCTAATGCAATGAGTGGATCATCATGGTGTCCTGTTTCAGCACCGTGCATCCAGGTTATAAGCTTGTTGGACATTAACCATAATATTACCGCTGATATAACCGCGGTAATGGCAATGCCACCAAAGATCGAAATGGCGTTATCAATCATTTCGGCTTCGCCCGCTTCACCACCATGACCACCAACCAATGAGCCGACCTGTCCGGCTACAAAATTTGCCAGCGCAGTAAAGCCAAACCAAACACCCATTAACAGGGACATCAAGCGCAAGGGCGCCAGCTTGGTAACCATTGATAAGCCCACAGGTGATAGACAAAGCTCACCCATTGTGTGGAAGAAGTAAGCCGCAACTAGCCAGCCCATACCGGTTTTTACGTTAGGATCACCACCCTGTTGCAAAACCGCACCAATCATAAACAGAAACCCAACGCCAAGCAGAACTAGCGCAATAACGAATTTAATCGGCGATGATGGCTCTTTAGGGCCAAGCTTGGTCCATAAAATTGCAAATACCGGCGCAAAAATAAAGATAAAGGCAGGATTTAATGATTGGAAGAATGTTGTTGGAACCTCCCAGCCACCAATAAAGCGATCGGTAAATTTATCGGTATAAATATTCATCAAACCACCGGCCTGCTCAAATCCAGCCCAGAATATGATAGTGAATAAACCCAGCACCATAATAACT
This sequence comes from uncultured Acidimicrobiia bacterium, assembly GCA_964195815.1. Classification (GTDB taxonomy): domain Bacteria; phylum Pseudomonadota; class Gammaproteobacteria; order Xanthomonadales; family SZUA-36; genus SZUA-51. Next base: position 10,569 of record CAXMRK010000288.1, read on the forward strand.
TTGATACGATCACGTTCTGTTTTAGTTAATGGCTCTTTTTTCACATCGCCATGCATCTGCCGACTTCTGACCGCATTTGCAGTTACACCAATATCACCCAGATATTTTTTGGAGAACAACATCTGAATAACCAGGCTCAAAATCATACCAATTGCAGCCGCGATAAAGCCCATCTGGTAATTACCATCAAAGTAAGCAACCACAAGCCCAACCAGAATACCGGACATAAAGGCGCCCAGATTGATGCCCATATAGAAAATAGTGAAGGCGCCATCACGACGGTGATCACCCTCTCCGTATAGCTCACCAACCATGGTGGAGATATTCGGCTTAAACATGCCGTTACCAATAATTAAGCTACCCAGGCCCAGAAAAAATAGGGTGTCTTTACTGAGGCTTGGAATCCAGTCATAAGGCATACCAATTAAAAACTGGCCTATTGCCATCATCGCACCACCAATCAAAATGGCTTTGCGCTGACCAATAAAATTATCGGCTAACCAGCCACCCAGCAGAGGAGTGATATACACCAGGCCCGTAAAATAAGCATATAGCGAGAGTGCGTTGGCGGCATTCCAACCCATTCCCTGCGCCTCACTGGTGAGATAGAGCACCAAAATCGCACGCATGGCGTAGTAACTGAAGCGTTCCCACATCTCTGTGGTAAACAGCAAAAACAGGCCTTTTGGATGACCTAGAAATTCCCCTTTAGGGACGTTGTAGTGACTCAATGGTTAACCCTCCACGATAATTATTTTTTCAATTAAATGGGAATTTTTCCCTAGATAAAATTTTATATCACCCAGATTGGCTATTGATGCAACAGAGAATCTGGCCTCTTGGTCGAAATTAAGCCTAACAGGATACCAGAATCAGTCCTTAAAGTTTGCGCTAGACGGTTATCCAGGAGCCATATAATGACAGCAAGCATGACGATACTTACTTTTACATGTAATAATCTAAATCTGTTTTCAATATTTCAGTTAAGCCTAAGGATAAATCATGGATCCAAAAACCACACAAAATTTTATCGACCAGATGTGGGAAAGCTCGATTGTTCCCAACCTTATTGAATATATAAAAATACCAAATAAGTCACCCCACTTTGATCCTGATTGGGCTGAACACGGCTATATGGAAGACGCTGTTAGCCTTATTTATGACTGGTGTGCACAACAGGAAATCACTGGCATGCAAATGGAAGTGGTTCGCTTAGACGGAAGAACACCTCTCATTTTTATGGAAATTCCAGGCACCGATGAAAGCTCTGAGGATGTAATTTTGCTCTATGGCCACCTCGACAAACAGCCGGAAATGAGCGGCTGGGCAGATGACCTTGGGCCCTGGAAGCCCGTAATTAAGGATGACAAACTGTATGGTCGCGGCGGTGCTGATGATGGCTATGCGGCTTTTTCTTCGTTAGCTGCTATCAAAGCACTACAGGAACAGGCGGTTCCACATGCGCGTTGTGTGGTTTTAATTGAAGCTTGCGAAGAATCCGGATCCTATGATTTACCGTATTATATTGAGCATCTGCGGGAGCGTATTGGCATCCCTTCGCTGGTGATCTGCCTGGATTCAGGCGCCGGAAACTACCAACAACTATGGTTAACCGTCTCCCTGCGTGGCATGGCTGCGGGTACACTTAAAGCCGAAGTTCTTAACGAAGGGGTCCACTCTGGCTATGCATCAGGTGTGGTGCCATCAAGTTTCCGAGTTTTAAAAGCACTCACCTCAAGACTGGAAGATGAGACCACTGGCAAGGTCATCCCCGATGAACTGTATGCAGAAATCCCACAGCAACGCCTGGATCAAACCCAGGCCATGGCTGATGCACTGGGTGATGCTATTTATCAGGCATATCCTTTTGCTGATGGTGTTGAACCGATGGCAGAAAGCAATTACGAACGCCTGCTTAACCGCTCATGGCGGCCCGCGCTATCGTATACCGGCATTGGTGGCTTACCGCAAATTCAAGATGCGGGTAACGTACTGAGGCCTTTCACGGAGCTGAAACTGTCCATGCGTTTACCAC
>CAXMRK010000289.1:0-2940 GCA_964195815.1 uncultured Acidimicrobiia bacterium
ATACCCCGTTTTACACCCCAGCCAATAACTGCCCCAAAGCCTGCCATGGCAGTAAATGCATCGTTAAAAATCAGAGCAATTACTCCCGGTACAGCACTTATGTTTAAAAAGATGATTACTAATGCGCTAATGATATAGGCCAGCGCCATCACCGGCACCACATACTGAGTAAAGTGCGCGATTCGTTTGACTCCACCAAAAATGATGATCCCAAGGAACGCCACTATGGCAGCACCCATGATCAGTTTGACCCTACTGATTTCCCCAAACGGGCTGTCAATCATAACGCCCCCGCCAACAGCCAAATCAACGGCGTTGCCGATGGCATTAGCCTGCACGCCTGGCAACAGGAATCCTGTGGCCAGCACGGTGCTTAGGGCGAATATCCACGCATACCATTTCTGGCCCAGGGCCTTTTCGATATAAAACGCCGGTCCGCCTCGGTATTGCCCATCGTCCACTTCTTTGTAAATCTGACCCAGTGTCGACTCAACATAAGCGGTGGATGCACCTAAAAATGCCACTACCCACATCCAGAAAACTGCACCCGGGCCACCAAAGCCAATCGCGGCTGCAACACCGGCAATATTTCCTGTGCCTACACGCCCAGAAAGGGATACCGCTAATGCCTGAAAAGTGGAGATACCTTGAGTCGACTCCTTGCCAGTGGTAAGCAAGCGGAGCATTTCCCGAAGCTGCCTGACTTGAACGAAACGTGTTGCTAGTGAAAAAAACAGGCCGGCACCAAGACACAAATAGACCAGCGCACTGCTCCATACATAAGAATTAATTGTGGCGACGATATCTTGCATGTACACATTCCCTGTTGGTCACTCAGCCGGTAAAAGTATTTCAGCGAGTTGTTATATTACGGCAAACAATCGTGTTTCAACCGAGTGGGTCTGATCTTTGGTCTTTTGTTCTCTTTAGATAAATGACGTGAACCTGTCCTAGGTGAGCTCACTGGCTAATTCCGCTTGCAGCGGTACATTAAGCGCCATTTTATGATCTAAATGACGAATTACTTTGCCATAAATAATCAGTGAAACAGCTGACACCAGGGCAATGGTTGCAAAAATGTACCAGATATAATGCGCATTGCTCGCCGCGGCTTGCCAGGCTTCATGATTGACGAATTTTCTAGGATCAGGACAATACGCATTCAATAAATACCCGGATAGACCAAAGCCCAGAATAGAACTAATGAAAGAATGCAGATGCGAAAAACCCAGGTACATCGCTTCTTCACCCTTAGGCGCCTGGAGTGAGAAAAACTCCAGGAAACGTGGTGATATAAATGATTCTGCAAGCCCTTGAAATACAATCCCAACTATCATCATTAAGGCGATAGGATGCACGCTCATAAAACCCAAATCTACATTGCCTTGAATTAAATTGCCAGACGCCATGGCCAGAGCTGACACAGGCATAATGAACATACCCGTAGTCATGGAAAATAGCGCACTTTTGTGTCTCATCATTGAGGTCACAAAACCCACGGTAACAACAACGACAAAAGGATTAACATTGGCGTACCATGAAGGGGACGCACCCTCACCGGCCATTCTTAATACATATTTCGGCATGGTCGCATAGAGTTGGTGCTGGACCATCCAAAAACCGGTAATAATTAGAATTAGAGCAACCAGGCGCCCATTTGTTAGCACCCGCCAAAGCGCCTGTAATACTTGTTCCAGTGATTTGCTCTCTGTTGTCCGTTCCGCATTCTTAAAGAACAAAAAGATACTCACAAAAGCCAGAAATGTCATCCCTGCAGCAAAGTAATTCAGGTTAATCAAGCCCAAATCGCCCATTGATTCACGCAACGGTTTGACAATTGTTTTACCGGAAAATGCGCCGATATTAACCATCATGTAAAAAATTGAAAAGCCTCTGGCGCGGTTTGCAGCTGTGGTTGAGGTCGCCACTGTGCCAGTGATCACGGCCTTAATAAAAGAACCACCAATCATGATGACGACCATAATTGGTACTATTAGCCAACGAGCATCAGCTTCTCGCAAACCGGTGAATGTGGCCTGACGGCCATACTCAACGAGTCCTTGCTGTTCCAGCGCTAATGGCAATAAAGCTAAATTAAGGTAGCCAGCGCTGAGCAAGGCAAATGCCAATAACAAAGCATTACGAAAGCCAATTTTATCCGCCAATGCGCCGGTAAAAGTGGGCAAAAAGTACAGCCCAGCTGAAAACCCACCAGAAATCCAGGCCGCTTGAACATCGTTAAAACCCAGGATTCTCGATAAATATAAGGTTATGACAATGAAGACGCCATAATAGGCTGCTCGTTCTAGCAATTCGACTGAATTTGCAATCCAGAAAATACGGGGGAAATCACCAAACCTGGCGACAGAACTCTTCTTATTTGTGGTCATATTGATTCTTTAAGTTTTTTTGCAGCGCTCAACATAAAAGAAATAGTGACTAATTACAATGAGTGGTTCTCCGATGATGTGGAATAAGTCCATATCAGGACTTCTATGACTCATAGCCTTGGGGTGGTTTTCTGGTTGTGCAAAAGGATGTGGATAAAAGCCTCGTCTGTTGCGACTGAGACATCGCTAAGTACAAACAGATAAGCCTAAAAACTCACAAACCCAAACTTTGGGCAATCGCTTCCACTTGCTCTTTGGTGGCTTTGTCCATGCCAGCTACCCTGCCCCAAACGCGATCTGTTTCAGCGCCAATTTTATGCGTGGCATCGATACCCATCTTGCCACCCAGGCCAGGTTTGGGACTGGCAAAATCCATATAATCGAGTGGAGTATTCTCAACCAGCACAGTATCGCGTACCGGATCTGCCCGCGTAGAAATTGCCCAGATAACTTCCTTCCAATTGCGGATATCAATATCTTCATCCGTCACAATGATGGTCTTTGTGTAGGTAAATTGACGTAACCAGGACCAAATTCCAAACATAATACG
>CAXMRK010000290.1:0-2251 GCA_964195815.1 uncultured Acidimicrobiia bacterium
AGCACACAAGCTGCTGATACAGGCGTAATTGTAAAGTTAGTTAGAGTAATGTTACTGGCGCCACTTTTGATCATTATGGGTATTTGGTTGCGCGAAGCCCGGCACGAGAAACAAGCACTATATATACCCTGGTTCGTACTTGCTTTTATCGCTGTTACGGCAATAAACAGCTGGGTTGATATCCCAGCAGATTTACACCAAATACTGGTCATTGCTGATCTGGTATTTCTATCAATGGCGATGGCCGCCTTAGGAGTGGATACAAACTTCCATAAACTCAAAGACCTGGGTGCAAAACCATTAATTCTGGCGTTTAGCTTATTTGTTTTATTAATGGGAGCCGGTTTGTTGTTAAATCTGTTGATGGTCCCAGGATCCGCTATAGCATGAAGGCTACGCTGATCGCCTACTGAGAATAAAAAACCGCCTATGTTTAACTCAAATAGGCGGTCTTTTTTAATTATTTCTCAAACTTTTTTTCAGGGTGATGAAGAAGTCGCCACTGATACGTTATCGATACCAACAATGTTCGCCCCGTCCAGCACATTCACCATTGACTCAGCATCGGCATCGGGGTGCATTGCAAGAATCATCATCGACTCTGGCTTCTGTGCATGTTCGCGTTCAAGGTTTGCCCGTACAGCATTTGGTTCAACAATACGATCGCCAATTCGAATCACACTGGTAGCATCAATCCTTACAACAATAGGTAGCTTATCTTTATCAACTTTCTGGGTTTTGCTTTGTTGAGGGCGCATAAGATCCAGCCCTTTTTCTTTTACAAAAGAAGTGGTCACGATAAAGAAAATCAACATGATAAAGACGATATCAAGCATCGGTGTAATATTAATTTCTGCTTCTTCGTCGGCGTGATGTCTGCGTTTCATTCAATAATCCTTACGATGTCTGGCCCAAATTATAACTCTGCTTATGGCCATCACAGGGCATATCAGATTACCCCAAACTTGCACATTTGACCAGTCATTCGCTCAGAAATACTAGTTCATACTGGCTTTTTGAGTCTATTTTGTTAATTTGTCATTATTACACTAATGAAGTCCCTATTTGAACACAGATCTTAGTTCACCCCTGCATTTCACAAGTCTACTGTGGTACAGTGCGCGTTACATTCAGATCCACCAGAACTAACAATTCCACAGCGGCTGCGTTGATTTATCCCAGTCCATTTTTGCAAAAAGAGATAACCCGATATCGGGTTGGAGTCACTAATGAAATTAATATTTAATAATAAGGATGGTAAAACCATTAACGCTGAAATTGTCCGCAGAAGCGACAATCAGAAGCGTAGAATTCCCCGCGAAGGCGAAACCGTGTTTTATAGTATCGGCGACGGCTATGATATTGAAGCTATAGTGTCTAAAGTCCAATATCATTACAAACAGAAGGAAGGCTCATCCCATGTTAAGACCGAAATCGTAGTCTTTTGCGATGTAATCTAGCCTGGGGTTATTGCGCAAGGACGCGCAGCTTTAAGGGTTACACAAACTTCTGCATGCTAGGCTGTCAATATTTCTGCCGTTTCTGCTGAAACGTTGAAATCTTCATCGATTCTTTTGTTTGCAGATGTCACCATACCAGTAACAATTCGATCCCCAATGTGCTCCAAATCATTTGCGGTATCGGCTAACTGCATTAACTCACCTGACTGCCGGCATGCTGTACTTCTCAGTAATTTATCCAAATATTTTGGCATTAATGCCTGATCTGGCGTAATCGGCCTGTCTGGAAACATCCATTCAACCAGGCGTGCAATCTGGGTTGTGAAGCCTATAAATATCAACACATTGGCCAGATTAACAAAGCTTCAATATTTGCTATTTGTCTAGGTGTTTCTGCAGTCCGTGATAACACCTCTTTCAGAGTACGTGCCGGTAAAATAAAGCGGGCTAGACATTTGAATAATGTCTAGCCCGCCTGAGGATCATTAGCAGGACAAGCTGGGGATAACTTGCCTACCTGGTTCTTTGTGCTCTAAGGTGCGGCAATTCCTGCTGTGAATGTAGCCCCAGTTTCAACGCTAAAGCCAACACCAAAGGTGATAGTAGTACCCGCAATGAAATTCACATCGCCACCAGGATTCACTACCAGGAAATTACTTGATGTTAGTGCCTGACAAGTATTGATATCGAGAATTGCATCAATAATTTGATCAGAAACATCCAGGACTGGTACACAAGCTGGTACCACACAAGTTAGGCACACAGCTGGTTGGCTGGTGACAATACCCAAT
>CAXMRK010000291.1:0-4734 GCA_964195815.1 uncultured Acidimicrobiia bacterium
GCTGCTTGTGTCCCGTGCGATGTAATTATGTGCTTCTTCACAAATCAACAATAAGGGGAACTCCCGGCAACGAGGATTCCAGAAGTTGAATTCAAATGCCATACGCGCTATTTGCGCGCTAACGGTAGGTTGAACATCAAAGGGTACGGCACTGAGATCAATGACTGTCACAGCAGCTTGCTGATCACCCAGGCCAACAAAATCCTTCAATAACTGCGGTAGAGACTCAGATGATGTTCGTTTGTTTGGTGATAGCAGAAAATCATAACGGGTATCATTAAGTCGACTTTCAAGTTTAATCAACAAAGAGTCAAATTTGCCTGTTAGTGCAGTTCTGGATTTACCAAAGTTATCGGTACGTTCGTTGGTTGTCTTGAAACGCTGATAGAGTTTTTCCATGGAAAAATAAAGCGGGGTATCAACCGAACAATGGCCAATACCAAGGTTCCGGTTTGCATCGTGCTTTAGCTCCAGAACGGCACTTCTCAAATAAGCAATTTGCAGTGAGGAGTATTCTTCGTCTGTATCTATAAGTAAGTCAACTAAATCTCTGAAAGGTAGCAGCCAGTAAGGTATTTCCATATCAGCAGCGCTGATATAACGAACTTTATCGGCAGGGAAAACCGACTGATCCCCATCCTGACTTTTGCTATATTCATTATGCGGATCAAGCATGATGATATGCGCGTTGGGCATAGACTTTAAGGTTGACTGGACCATTGTAGCCACCATCCACGACTTGCCGGATCCTGACTGGCCCAGGATTGCCGCATGCCGACCAAAGAATGCGGATGGATTCATGAATACATCAATTTCCGGGAATGAACTGAGGTGACCAATACTGAAACCGTTGAGTTTGAAACTGGCAAATACCCGCTTAAGTTGAGATTCAGAAATCAGGTGCAGTTCTGAACCAGCAACAGGGTAGTGAGAAATCCCACGACTAAAACCCTGCGCGGCGCTGATCTGTCCAAGCGGGTTAATTCGCAACATACGAACAGTTTCATCACTATCGCGGTCCAGCCACATGCATTCAACCAGAACAAGAATATCCGCTCCTGAGTGCTTAACTATCATGTAGGAACCAACCTGGCCGACATCAACAGCACTCTCTCCAATCTTTACTTTTATCTCGTCATCTGTTTTTGGGATTAGCTGGGCAACAAAATCTGCCCCGTTAATTTCATTGATATGGCCAATTAGTGTTTCATTCATTAGTATCTGATCTACCTGTTGTAACCTATAAAAAAGGACCGGTGGTATCGGCCCATTTTAAACGCTGAGAAAATCTATCTTTCCTATACTTGCCAGCGACTAATAATATCATCAACCTCAATCGATCACTATCCTCTTTCGCCCACACCACCGCATAATCAACCTTCTGTGAATAAAACCAATACATGCTAAAAACTTAGAGCAAGGATTCATTTAATAATAGAAGCAAAAAAAAGAGCAGGGGATTAATCCTGCTCCTCGTTTGTCCGCTGTTCAATACTGATCAGTGTTTCTTTTGATAGCGCCAGCGCTCAATTATGTCATCAACATCAACTGCTTTTGAGTTATCTTTAGACCACTTGCCAGCATAGTCCACATTCTGTGAATTAGGTGGCGGATCAGGCATGTTGACTTTAAGTCTTAAGGGTAGGGGAACCGCTTCACCTGTTGCGATTGCTTCACCTTGGGACAATGAGGTTAGAGCATCTAATATTCCATGCGCCGCATCCGGTACCAGAGAACGAATATATTCCTGATCAATTGGGTTTGTGATACGCATACAAAAATAACTGCTACATTGTGACAAGACGGTTTCTGAAAGATCATGCGGTCGCTGACTAACAATACACAGACCTACACCATATTTTCGTCCTGTTTTGGCGATTTTCTCAAAGCTCCGTCGCGCCGCTTTATGAATATCCATACTGCTATTACCATCCATTTCACGGGCCATATAGGTATGCGCTTCATCACATATCAATAACAGAGGGAATTCCTCGCTACGAGGATTCCAGAAATTGAATTCGTAAGCGAGCCTACCGAGCTGAGCGGTGACAGTAGGTAGAACATCGAAAGGTACCGTACTTAAGTCAATAATTGTTACCGCAGCAGATGGATCACCAAGCCCCAAAAATTCTTTGGTTAAGTCAGCCAGGGATTCTGATGTTTTACGTACTTTTGGCCGTAGTAAAAAATCATAACGAATGTCATTCATCCGGCTTTCAAGCTTGATCAGTAATGAGTCGAATTTACCGGTGAGTGCAGTTTTAGATTTACCAAAATGCTCTGTGCGTTCATTGTATCTTTTGAAACGTTGGTAGAGCTCTTCTATTGAGAAGTAAACCGGAGAATCAACAGTGATACGCCCCAGATCCAGGTGTTTATTGGATTCACTCTTCAAATCTAGCAAGGTGCCACGTAGAAATGCGATTTGTAAGGAAGCGTTGGACTCTTGTTTATCAATCAATAACTCTATCAGCTCTTCATAACTCAACAGCCAATAGGGTATTTCCAATTCACTCGCTTTGATACAACGCACTTGATTTTCAGGAAATACTGGCCGGTCAAAGTAGGAATCACTACTGCTGTACTCGTTATGGGGATCCAATAAAATGATATGTGCATTAGGCATTTTTCTTAGTGCAGATTGAATCAAACTAGCGACCATCCAGGATTTCCCTGAGCCTGTTTGACCAAGAATCGCTGCATGTCTACCAAAAAATGCAGAAGCATCCAAAGAAACCTCAATGTTTTCGAATGAGCTCAGGTGTCCAATTTGAAAATCTGCAGAAGTGTAACGGGAAAAAATACCTTTGAGGCGAGCTTCAGAAACGATGTGTAGTTCACCACCAATAGTAGGAAAATGTGTTACTCCACGATGGAAAGCATCATTAACCGCAAATTCACCCAGTGGGTTTATCCGTATCATACGGACCAACTCACCGTTAGCATCTGGTTCTTGCCACATAGTATCGACGATAACGAGAATATCAGGGCCCGTTTGCTTAATCAGTAGATATGAACCGACTTGACCGACCCGGATGATTTTTTCTAAAACCTTTACCTCGGGAACAAAACCTTCTTCATCTGAGATTAACTGTGCGGTAAATTCAGCGCCCCCAACGCCTATAATGTGCCCAATTAATGTGTCATTTGCATTAATCATTTTTTATAATCCCTTCCTTAAAATAAACATCCATGTTTAGTGATTATTCAATATAGCTTCTAAACACACTCCATATTGACCCCGACCTTATTCTACTACTATTTTCTGTTTTAAAGAATTGCTTTACCAAAAGCACTAGTAACAAGCCTTACCGCCCGCTCCGCACTGATATTTGCCTGATCGAGTAGAGGATTTAATTCGACCAACTCCATAGATGTCATCCGTTTGGAATCCGCGCAATACTCCAATAACAAATGCGCCTCACGATAGGAGATACCTCCGGGAACCAAAGTCCCTGAACCTGGCATTACACTTGGATCACAGCCATCTACATCAAAACTCAAGTGGAAACCCGCAGTATCCTTATTAACAATTTCAAGAATTTCTTCAGCAACAGCAGCCATACCACGCTCATCAACTTCCCGCATCGTATAGGCATGGATGCCAGAATCATGAATTATTTTTCGTTCTCTATTATCAAGGTCTCGGATACCGATCAAGGCAACATTCTCAGGTTTCACCTTGCCAATAAATCCACCTATACTCGCTAAATCGGTATCTCCCATCCCTAAAAGGTGTGATAGCGGCATACCGTGAATATTTCCACTGGGTGAAGAAGAGGGGATATTCATATCACCATGAGCATCAAACCAGATTAAACCAATATTCTGCTCCTGTTTACGAAAATAACGCGAAACCCCTGAAACTGTACCCATTGCGATCGAATGGTCACCACCAATAACCAGTGGAATACAGTGCGCTGACATGCAATCTTCAACGGTTTTAGATAAATTTTCACAAACAGCGAGTATCTCAGGCTTAAATCTAGCTTTGAGAGACGTAGTATCCCGAGTTTCCATTGCTGGTACAGGAATATCTATATCACGATTTAATTCATAGCCTATTTTTTTTAATTGCTGCCCAAGACCGGCCACGCGCATCGCTGAGGGGCCAACGTCTGTTCCACGTCTAGATGCACCTAAATCCATAGGAACACCAATTATTTGAATTTTATTAAGCAAAATGTTTTAACTCCCTTTATCAATTTTCATTCTAGCAGAAGCTAATCCAGGTATGGGTTTCTAGAAGACATACTTTACTGTTTAACGTGATTTAACTGATTAATCATAGAAAACAGTCACTATAGGCATATTCAATAGCGTCCTGTTGCCCAAACATCACAATAGCACTATAAGGAAACAAGTTAACCGAAATTCCAATAAAGTTCGTAACGGCTTAATTTAAACTAGAATGAGTATAGATATGTATTCTAACTAAATGATATGACAACATAATAAAATATGCTTTAAGTATTTGCTCAGTATATATCAAACTACAACTCATCCTTTAACTTGCATCAAACCACAAGTATCCATAAGCATAGCGCCTAAACAGGGAATTATCCTGTTCTCTATCTGTTTGTGATGGCTGATACCTATTATTTAACATAATATACATTATACGCAGTTACTAAATAGGTATTATGACCCTACTCGGTACAAATCTAGTGGTTTGCTTCTGGTCTTTTCGAAGTACTTCTGAAGTGATCAGTTAAGGCATTATTAATTGTGTGC
>CAXMRK010000292.1:0-9279 GCA_964195815.1 uncultured Acidimicrobiia bacterium
AATTAGCTAAAAGTAACGAATGGGCACAGAACCTCGAACTCGAATTAGCTAAAAGTAACGAATGGGCACAACAACTCGATCTCCAATTAGCTAAAAGTAACGAATGGGCACAGAACCTCGAACTCGAATTAGCTGAACGTACCGGATGGGCACAACAGCTCGATCTCCAATTAGCTGAACGTAACGAATGGGCACAACAGCTCGATCTCCAATTAGCTGAACGTAACGAACGGGCGCAGCACCTCGAACTCGAATTAGCTGAACGATCTATTGAACTCACAGAACAAACCGAAAAGGCAAACACCGAAATTTCCAATTTGCAATCTCAATCCGCACAATGGGAAGAATTGCATAGACAGAAAGATGAGACACTCAATCAGATATTGGCCAGTCGTTCATGGAGGCTTACAAAACCCTTACGCGCATTGACCCGATTGAGTCAGAATGTGAAGGATATACAGGCTTATAACCCTGCTCGTTGGCCCTATATTTTCAAACGCTTGCGCCAAAGCCTTGCAATCAGAGGGCTTGGAGGCACATTACAACGTGTACAACACCATAAAGAAGCTATAGATCCGCCAAATACGCGTGCTGAAATAATGCCCTCTGGAACTACCGAGGAAAACCACAAAACTAATGGATCAGCCGATATTGTAGCGATAGACTTCCCGCTTATTGAGCAGCCCGAAGTCTCTATTATTATCCCTCTGTATAATCAATATTCCTATACCCAAGCCTGCTTGTTATCACTCAAACAAAGTGCTTGTAATTGTTCCTTTGAGGTAATTTTAGTTGATGACTGCTCCAGCGATATTACCCCTGATTTACTACATGCCTGCTCTGGTATAACAGCCCTACGCAATGAAAAAAACCTGGGTTTTATCGGCAGTTGTAACCACGGCGCTGAAAAGGCACGGGGTAAATACCTGCTGTTTTTGAATAATGACACCAAAGTTACTGATCACTGGCTGGACACTTTAGTCGCTACTTTCACTGAATTTCCAAAAGCAGGAATTGTCGGCTCCCGCCTGGTTTACCCTGATGGTAGTTTGCAGGAATCGGGTGGCATCATATTCAAAGACGCCAGCGGCTGGAATTATGGTCGGAATGGTAATGCAGATGACCCCCGCTATCAGTTCGCGCGTGAAGTTGATTATGTATCAGGCGCCGCGCTTATGATTCCCGCGCAATTATTTGCTGAATTAAATGCTTTTGATAATCACTACGCTCCAGCCTATTACGAAGATACAGATTTAGCTTTTAAATGCAGACAGGCCGGTTACCAGGTATTGGTACAACCACAATCTACGGTTATCCATTATGAAGGCATTACTTCGGGCACGGATCTCACCCAGGGAATGAAAAAATTCCAGATGGTGAACCATAAAAAGTTTCAGCAGCGCTGGAAAAATGAACTTAAACAACAACCCGATCCAATCACTGATCCTGAAAACCTGGTTTCAGTCAGGAATGCTGCTGAGCATTATCGACAGAAAAAACTACTTTTAATTGATGCCTGCACACCACAACCAGATCATGATTCAGGTAGTGTACGCATGCTAAATATGATGCGTATTTTCTGTGATCTTGGTTACCAGATCACATTCTTCCCGGATAATCACCAGTGGAATGGCAAATACAGTGAAGCCCTGCAAGCCATCGGTGTCGAGGTGTTATACGGTGACTGGATCAGCAATTTAGCGGAATTTTTTCACCAACGGGGTGAAGAATTCGATACGGTACTGATTTCGCGTTATTACATTGCTGAAAACTATCTTAGCCTGGTAAAAAAATACATGCCTCAAGCTAAATTTATTTTTGATACAGTAGATTTGCACTATCTGCGTGAACAACGACAGGCCGAACTGGAACAAGATCCCGCGCTATATAAAGCAGCTGGCCGTAGCCGAAAAGCAGAACTGAATATCATTAATCAAGCAGATACAACCCTGGTTGTGAGTCCTTTCGAGCAATCTATCTTGAGTAACGATGCACCAGCTGCACGAGTGGATGTTGTGTCTAACATTCATCCTCTTCACGGCAGCCGTAAAGCCTTTACCGAAAGAGAAAATATGTTTTTTATTGGTGGATACCAACACCCACCAAATGTTGATTCAGCTATTTGGTTAGCAGAAAAAATTTGGCCACTAATACATGCTCAATTACCAGATGTTAAGTGCTACCTGCTTGGCAGCAAGGCACCACCGAGCGTGCAAGGCCTCAGTGGTAATGGACTCATCTTTAAAGGTTTTGTGGAAGAGCTTGAACCCTGGTTGGATGATTGCCGGTTAGCTCTGGCCCCACTACGTTACGGAGCTGGTGTAAAAGGCAAAGTCAATATGAGTATGAGCTTTGGCCAACCGGTTGTAGCCAGCGGCATTGCTGTCGAAGGAATGTACACTGAGCATGGCAGAGAAGTCCTGGTTGCAGATGATGCAGAGGCATTTGCAGCCGAAGTTGTTCGGCTCTACAAAGACGAAGCATTGTGGAACCGCTTGTCAGCGAATGGCTTAAAAAATGTTGATATGCACTTTTCCTTCACTGCTGCACGAAATAATATCGTAGCGATGATGACAGCACTGGATCAATAAACTGGCAAGCAGGAACTACCGGTCTTAACTACTAACCTGCTTCGGAATTACTCAATCAACTGTTACGACGAACATCCAGCACATTGGGAATCATGTTCAAACGATTCAGCAAACTGTTGAGTTGTTCATAATCCTTAATTCTTACTGTTAGTTGCAGATGAAATTCATCTGTCTTTTTGTCAACCTTGCTCGACATATCCATAACATTAATGTTTTCAGCCGCCAAAACTGTAGATATGTCTTTTAATAATTCACGTCGGTCAAATGCAGTTAACTTGAGATCAACTTCATATTCTGAAGACGCTTGCCCCCAATTAACCTGGATGACTCTTTGTGGTTCTGTATTGCGTAAATTTAAAATATGCGGACAATCCTGACGGTGAATACTAACCCCTCTGCCACGGGTAATAAAACCCAAAATAGGATCCCCTGGAACCGGGTGACAACACCTGGCAATATTGATCAACAAATTGCCCACACCTTCAATGACTATTTCATCCGGCGAATGTTTTAAAGTCTCACGCGAACGGTTTCGTTTTGGTAAACCAACAGATATATCATCCTGTCGATTTTCACGCTCCAGGGCATTGATCACTTGTGCAACAGTCAAATCACCAGCACCAATAGCTACATAAACATCATCAAGTTTTGTAAATGAAAAACGCTCAGCTATTGGCTCCAGATCTCGGCTGCTCCAGGATAGTCGGCTTAGAGCTGCTTCCAACAAATCTCTACCATCATTTAGATTTGTTTCGAAATTTACTTTCTTATACCACTGTCTAACCTTGGCTCTGGCCCGGCCACCACGTATATATCCAAGCCTTGGATTCAACCAGTCACGTGAGGGCCGCGCTTCATTTCCAGTTAATATTTCTACCCGCTCCCCTGTTTTAACTACTGTAGTCAAAGGAACAATACGTCCATTAATTTTTGCCCCACGGCAACGATGCCCAACCTCGGTGTGGACATGGTAGGCAAAGTCGAGCACAGTTCCACCTGCTACCAGATCAACAACATCACCATTCGGGGTTAAAGCATAAATTCGCTCTTCGGAAGTCTCCGACTTAAAACTATCCAGTAAACTGGCATCATCACTGTCAGCATCTACACCTTCCATTAGTTGGCGCATGGCCGCAATTTTTCGGTCAAAACCGGGGTCCTGTGGTCCACCCTCTTTATAACGCCAGTGTGCCGCCACGCCTAATTCGGCATGATCGTGCATTTTCCAGGTTCGTATCTGTATCTCAACGGCCCTGCCTTTGTCATCAACTACAGCGGTATGTAATGATTGGTACATATTGCCTTTCGGCAAGGTGATGTAATCATCAAACTCTCCCGGTATCGGCTGCCAATGGGTGTGTACAAGACCTAGAGTGCTATAACAGGTTGGGATTTCATCGACTAATACCCGCACCGCGCGCACATCAAATAATTCGTGGAAATCCAGATCTTTTTGCTGCATCTTCCGCCAAATACTATAGATATGTTTTGGCCTACCACGCACATCCGCCTTGATCCCAGCTATAGCAAGAACTTCTGTCAGACGTGCGAGGAAACCACTTATGAATTCTTCGCGATCTGCTCGTCGCTCAGCAACTAAATTTGATATTCGTCTGTATTCATCTGGCTGTGTATAACGAAAGGCCAGATCTTCAAGCTCCCATTTTAATTGCCAGACGCCCAGACGATTTGCCAGCGGAGCATGGATCAGTAGGGTTTCTTCACCCAGTGCTTTGCGTATATCCTCAGATTGATGTGCTGCATTACGCAGCTGTACCAGACGCCAGGATAAGGTGACCAGTACTACTCTGACGTCTTCGACAAGTGCAAGCAGCAAGCGCCTGAGACCCTCCGCACGGTGCTTATCAGGTGCTTCTGCCGTTCCAAGATGTTCTGCTTCAAGCTGAAATAGTTTTTGCAATTCAGTTACTTGATCAAGCACACCGCTTGGTAAATCTGTACTTACAGCCTGACCCAACATTATTTGCGGCACAATTGCCATAGCACTGCCAAGCGTAGCCGGGTCGGGGGAGAGGGGAATTAAAATTTCAAGTAATTCTACTGCCGCAGAAAGCACGCTCGGTTGGCCCTTACAGTCTTCCACCAGCTGCTTGCCAACATCCAGACAAAAGCCCGCCTCAACATCTGCTGATAGCTGGTATTTCTCGATCAGTTGATAAAGCTTTTTGTCGTTGCTGATAGTCATTTAAATTCTGGTCTCTTGATGGTCATATTAAACTAGCATCCAGGCCTTTTCCAACCTCTGAACAGAGACCTTTTTACGGGTTCCAAGTTCCTGTGCAAATAAAGAAACTCGAAACTCTTCAAGCAACCACCGGTAGTTATCTAGTTCAGCGGTATAGGTCCCCTCATGTTCCAGCCAGTGTAAATATTTTTCCCAGCAGGGCTTAATTTGCTGCATACGTTGATTATCTTTAACTGGATCATATGGTAATCGTTGCAGGCGAATCGCTATTGCTTGCAGATAACGTGGGTACTGTCTGAGAATGGGCGCTTGAACATCTTCCAAAAAGCCTGAGTACACGAGATCTGCCAACTGCGAACTTACATCCTCCCAGACTTCAGTATGTTCTTGTTCCAAAATCTCATTTACCTTTAAACTTGCCTGCTGGTAATCCACCATAACCTGATTAAATACTTTCGACAGGGCGGCACATTCCGGAATCCAGCCTTTACTGATGAGCTTATGTAAATCTGCAAACTCTTGCTGCGAACGCACAGAGCATGAATCATTTATAAAGTCAGTAACCAGGTCGTTAAGCACGCTCATCAGCAGATCTTCAGCAGGATTTACTGTGTCCTCCTCAGCTAGCGCCATATAAATCATCGCGGCAGTTTGATTAATGCCACTGTTTTTTCTTAAGTATTTCAATTTATCATTTAAATTCAACAACAACAGCCGCACCAGTCCAAAGTGATGCGAGTTTGCGGCCTCTTGTGCATTATCAAACAAGCGGATACCAACACTATCATTCTGATCAACCAAAGCTGGCCAGGCTTGTGAACCACCCGGTGTAATCACGGTTGTTGGTAGAGCATCAAAATCCCACTGCCTAAGACCATCGCTATGCCATGCCTGTCCTTCACGGTGCATGAATTGCCGACGAGCCTTGCTTCCGAATTTCAGTTTTAATTCACTAAGACTTCTAGATTCAGCAACGATCTCTGCTTTATCCGACACTTGAATATTGAAGCGTAAATGCTTATCTAGACGGCTCTCATCCCAATTATCTACAACAATCTCAAGACCAGTGATTGCTGAGAATTCCCTGCTGAGAACAGCTAATAATGACTGACTCGATTGGTAGCCAACACGCTGTAAAAAAGCATCTGCAAATTGAGGCGCGGGGGTTAGTCCCCGACGTAGTGGTTTTTCCAATGTTTTAATCAAGCCAATGACTTTTTCACGGAGCAAGCCCGGAACTAACCACTCCAGTTGCGCTTCATCCAAAGTATTGAGCTGATGTAATGGAACCACAAAACTGACACCATCACGGATATCGCGCGGATCAAAACGATACTCCAGTAAATACTGTTGCCCGGAAACAATCATAGCCTCAGGGTATTCTTCTACAGCGGCAAGACCCGCATTATTCTGTACCAATAAATCACGTGAAAAGAGCAAGCGATCACGGCCCTTATCTCCCAGATTCTTTAGCCAGGACTCCAGTGTTTTTACACTATTAACTGATTCAGGCAATCTTGCATCAAAAAAGTCAAACAACACCTGTTCGTCGACCAACACATCATGGCTACGGCGCTTGTGTTCATGACTCACTACCTCAGCAATCAGGTTCTGATTCGATTGCTGGAATGCTGCGCGTGTGTTTATGTCATTTGCTACCAGACCATCACGCAGAAATATTTCTCTGGCATGCTGTGGATTAATTCGGGAGTAATCAACCCTGCGTTTCTCAACAACTACCAGTCCATATAAGGTAACTTGTTGCCAGGCTGTCACACGCCCCTGTCGACGCGACCAATGTGGGTCAAACTCATGGGTTTTGAGTAAATGTTCTCCCACACGCTCTAACCAAAGCGGATCGATAGCCGCATTCACTCTAGCAAATAATCGGCTAGTTTCCACTAACTCAGCCGCCATCACCCATCGCGGTGGCTGTTTAAACAAATAGGAACCCGGAAACAACATAAATTGAGTCCCACGAGCTCCCTGAAACTGACTATTTTCATTCTTTAGGCCAACATGACTCAAGAGCCCGGAAAGAAGAGCCCGGTGAATAGCCGCAAAATCTGCATCTTGTTGGTTAAACTTCAACTTTGCATCTTTCGCTAAATCAGATAACTGTCGACGCAAATCCATCCATTCTCGAACCCGGTGCCATGCCAGAAAATGACGCTGACAGCACTTTCGAAACTGTGAATTACTAAGCTCGCTACGCTGCTCTACTAACCATTGCCAGAGTTTCAACAGACTGATGAAATCTGATTTTGGATCTGCAAACTGCGCATGTGATTCATCTGCTGCCTGCTGCTTTTCCAGCGGACGTTCACGCGGGTCCTGAATGGAAAGCACAGCTGCTAGAGTTAGCATTTCATGCACACAGCCTTCGCGACTGGCGGCCAATAACATCCTGCCAATACGCACGTCAACCGGCCAGTGCGCAAGGCGTTTGCCCAGACTGGTAATTTTTCTTTTGCGGTCAACTGCAGCCAGTTCGAGGAGTAAATTCCAGGCGTCATTTATCGACCTTGGTAAGGGCTGATCAACAAATGGGAAATCTTCAATCGCACCTAGATCCATCTCTGTCATTCTCAATATGACCGAAGCCAGGGAAGTCCTCAAGATCTCAGGCTCAGTAAATTCCTCACGTAAATCAAAATCAGCTTCAGCATAAAGACGAATACAAACACCAGGACCCAATCGTCCACAACGTCCAGAGCGCTGATTGGCAGAAGCTTGTGAAATCGGTTCAATCGGTAAACGCAAAACCCTGGTACGGGTGCTATAGCGTGCAATCCTGGCAAGTCCGGAATCAATCACAGAATGAATTCTTGGGACTGTCAGAGAAGTCTCAGCAATATTGGTAGCCAGAATAATTCTACGTTTTGGTCCTGGATGAAATATTTTTTGTTGTTCACTGGCCGATAGCCTTGCAAGCAAAGGTAAAACCTCGGTTTCACGTAGATTAACCTTATTCAGAAAATCTCGCGCCTCACGAATATCACGTTCACCACTCAAAAAAACCAATACATCTCCAGGTATATTGGATTTCGTGGATGTACCCTTGCGGTCTAACTCGACAATAGCCTCAAAAATGGCCTGATTAAGCTCTCGTGGTTTGCCCTCATCACGTTCCAGGGGTCGATAGCGAAGATCTACCGGGTAACTGCGTCCTGAAACCTCAATAACTGGTACTTGTTTATCCTTACGACTAAAGTGTTTGGCAAATTTTTCGGTATCAATGGTCGCAGAAGTGATGATTAATTTTAAATCTGGGCGCCTGGGTAGTAATCGGCATAAATAGCCCAATAAAAAATCTATATTGAGACTCCGCTCATGGGCCTCATCGATAATTAAACAACTGTATTTTCTTAATAAGGGGTCATTATGGGTTTCGGCAAGTAAAATGCCATCAGTCATAAATTTGATCCGGGTGTTATCACCTAAACGTTCCTGAAAACGAACCTGATAACCGATTAAATCCCCTAATGGAACGGCCAATTCTTCTGCCACCCGATCAGCCACACTGCGGGCGGCAATCCGTCGCGGTTGGGTACAGCCAATGAGGCCAGATTCAGCGAATCCCGCCTGTAGACACATTTTTGGCAACTGCGTTGTTTTACCAGAACCGGTTTCACCTGAAATAACAACGACCTGATGCTCATCCAAAGATTTTAAAATCTCTGTGCGATGGGCACTTATTGGAAGTATATTGTCATAATGAAATTTGGCAGAAATCATCCGCCTATTGTACCCAGACTATCAGGGTAAAGCGTAATAAGCTGAGGTCATGGAAGGGCTAAATATGTACAAATAAAACTATTCAAGATTTTAAATGCTTATGAGTAATTGTGTTGTAAATTCAGAAAACAATTAAATAAACAAATTTGATACGAAAACTTATACTGATAACAAGCTGATAAAAAAGAGAAAAATGGTGGGTCGTGTAGGATTCGAATCTACGACCAATGGATTAAATTATTCAACCCTGATAACAGATCTTTAATATCAGTCACTTGCTGTGGTTGTCTATTTCAATGATACCCATAATCACCAGTAAACACTGGTAACCAAAAGGTATTAGAGCACAAATCAGGCACACGTTTAAATGAAATATTTCTGATCTAACCCCTTTCCCCAGGCCCCTTCTCCCGAAGTCAGAGAGTGTGTGTTTCCGTGTAAAGCTGGCCCTTTTCATTACCCATTAAAATCAATTCGCCCTCTTTCACAACTGCGCTGGATGCCCAACGAGGCAGACCCCCGCGTATGACTTCAAAGACACCATCTTTCCACTCTGCAATCAGGCCATGCGGTCTGGCTGCTACCAGAACCCATGTCTCCCGCCCGCTGACAGTTCGGGGGGAGTACGTCAGGTCGAAGTCAGCTTGATCTGTCAATAATTCGGCCGGGGCCACGTTTGGGTCGGTTGACCACAACAGGCGCCAGGATCCGGTAGACGCGTCTTTCCACAATGTTCCTCCCGCA
>CAXMRK010000293.1:0-1578 GCA_964195815.1 uncultured Acidimicrobiia bacterium
ATATTCGTCTCGGCGACCCCCGCCATTTTGGTTTGACCTTGAGAATGCGGTTCTAAACAGCATTAGGAGTTTTGTGATGAGAATATCAGTAGATATAAGTCTGTACCCTCTAAGAGAAGATTTCGTTGCGATCATATTGGACTTTATTGAGCGGATTAGTGATAACCCCAGGCTTACGATTATTCGCAACAGTTTAAGTACCCAGGTGTTTGGTGAGTACCGTGAGGTGATGGATGTCTTAGATGCTGAAATGGAGACGGTTTTCACCAAAGTCCCGCATTCGGTAATGGTATTGAAATTCATTGGCAACGATCGTTCAGAGATTGAAGTTTAAGGACAATACAGAACTTGCTTAGCGTAATCACTGAGGCACTATTAGGATTATCAGGCTGGGAAGTTATTGCCGCTTGCCTGGGTATTGGCTATGTGGTGTTTGCTGCCAAAGAGTCGCAATGGTGCTGGCCTCTGGCATTTATCAGCACCTTGATTTACACCGCATTATTTTGGGAAGGGCAGCTGCCGATGCAGGCACTGCTCAATTTTTATTATATGGCGATGGCTGTTTATGGTTATTTGCTCTGGCGCAAGCATGGGAATGTAGAAGATGACTTGCCCATTAGCAGCTGGTCGGCTTCAAGACAGGTTTTATTCCTGCTTGTAGGGATAGTGTTAACTCTTGTGGTTGTGCAGTTTTTAGAAACAAGCAACGCTTCCCGAAGCCCTTATCTGGATGCCGGTGTAACGGTATTTTCAGTATTAAATACTTTCCTGATGACTCGTAAAGTTTTACAAAACTGGATTTACTGGATTGTAATTGATGCAGCGGCTGTTGTTTTGTATGCACAAACCGGTTATTACGCCACAGTGGTTATGTATGCGCTGTATATGGTACTAGCAATTATTGGTTATCTAAGCTGGAAGAAGATTTACACTTCAAAGTCTAATTAAACCGTATTGGTGCCTGCATCCAGGTCCCAAGATTTTTTTCACCTAATACATTCATCAAAAACAACAATAAGCGATAGGGTTTTCTAACGCTTAATAGATCCGGTAGCTGATGTTCAAGTTGATAGTGCCTGGAGAATATTCGTGCTTGCTGATCATCCAATAGATATTCAAGTAACACCAGTTCCAGTGCTTTGGGGGCACTTACAAAGGCATCTAAATCAACCAGCGCAGATAATTTCGTATGCTGCTGTAGAAACTGATCCCAACGTAGATCTGGCATCATGGGAACAAATACTTCTGCTGCACAGTTTTTAACCAGGCTCAAAGCTTCAGCAAGAATAGCGTCAGGAATATCCCCGTGTGCGCGGGCCATGTTTAACAAACTTGCATGTAATCGTTGTGGCCATTCTGGTGGCTCCAATTCAGGCTGTATCAATGGCCCCCACATTGTGTGTTGTTGTTTATGCAAACTGGAAATGTGTTCGCTTAAGACAATAACAGCGTCCTCTGTTACCGCATCTGCTAGTAAGGTTTCCCCCGGCAGCTTGCTAACGGCAATAAAGGCATTTTCATTCTCAGCTGCCGAACTGGCAGCGTAAAAAGCCGGTATAGAGAGTGGGCTAAGAGTGG
>CAXMRK010000294.1:0-4598 GCA_964195815.1 uncultured Acidimicrobiia bacterium
GTCAAAGGTTGAATTCTATTGCGCCAGGAGTGCGCCAATTATTAGGATGGAGGTTGTATTTGTGCTCTGATCCCATATAACATTCTGAATTATATGGTGGCTATGGGTGGACTTGAACCACCGACCTCAGCATTATGAATGCCGCGCTCTAACCAGCTGAGCTACATAGCCAAAACTTGGTGCTAACCTAATTTTTAATCAGGGCGCGGAATTGTCTACATTTCCCCGCTAAATGTCAAGTCTGACGCCATTTTATTATCAATTATTGAGTCAGAATCGATACCCAAATTCCTCAAAGAACAGCTGTTGGAATTCTACCATTGAAAACGTATGGTTTTGTGGTCCCTGATGACGGATTTTAATTGAGCCCATCAACGAACCTATTCGGCAGGATGTTGGCAAATCCATATCATTGAGTATGCCATGAATCAGGCCAGCTCGATAAGCATCACCACAGCCGGTAGGATCAATGACCTTTTCAACTTTAGGTGTCTTGATCAGGGTGCTGCCTTCGCGGGTAAAAATAGTTGAGCCTTTGGGCCCATGAGTGACAATGTAGGCTTCCAGGTGTTCGGAAATCTGCTGTGCACTCCAGCCGGTTCTTTCCTGAACAACTTCGGCTTCGTAGTCATTCACAATGACCCACTGAGCCCGATCAATAAATTCGCGTAAATCATCACCCTGAAACAAGGGCATCGCCTGTCCCAGATCGAAAATATGAGGGATACCACGTTCAGTAAACTGCAAGCTGTGCTGAATCATGCCCTCTCGGCTATCAGGTCCAACCAGTCCAATGCGGATATCATTATCAACTTCAAGAATTTGATTCCGGGTACTAAACATCATCGCACCAGGATGAAAAGCAGTTATCTGATTATCATCCAAATCTGTGGTTATGAACGCTTGTGGCGTGAATTGATCAGAAATGACCTGCACATAATCTAATGGGATACCGAATTTCTCAAAACGCTCGCGATAGGGACCAAAATCTTCACCCACAGTAGCCATCGGGTATGGGTTACTGCCTAAGAGCTTCAGGTTGTATGCAATATTTCCAGCAACACCTCCAAACTCACGCCGCATCTCGGGCACCAGAAAAGCTACATTGAGCATGTGAACTTTATCCGGGAGGATATGTTCCTTAAACCGGTCTGGAAAAACCATGATGGTGTCGTAAGCGAGTGAGCCGCAAATCAGTGCAGACATAAATTGTGATCCTGAAATAAGGGTTGTTGACCTATTCGCTAATAGTTGTTTGACTGGTTTGTAGCCAAAATTCACTAACTAGGTTTTATACCAGTGAGTATTTTAACGCAGATACAAGCAGTGAGTATTGATTCTACTGAATATAGGGCTTGAATTTGTGTCTTTTATGCTGAATGGCTTAACGAAAGCAATTAATTTGTAAAATCTATGTTAAAGCTTGAAAATAGTTGCTTTCGGGCTTGCTAATATCACTAGATAACTGCTAAATTAAATCTCCTTTTATGACGGTTTTCTCCTGATGATATTTAAAAGCCTTCGTGGTATGTTCTCAAATGATCTTTCAATTGATCTGGGTACAGCTAATACTTTGATTTTTGTACGTGGTCAGGGTGTTGTGCTCAACGAACCCTCAGTTGTGGCAACCCGAGGCGTTCGGGGAATTGGCACTCCACAGATTGTTGCTGCGGTAGGTACAGAAGCTAAGAATATGCTGGGGCGTACCCCCGGCAATATCCATACAGTCAGACCGTTGAAAGATGGTGTTATTGCTGATTTTGACATGACTGAAGCGATGCTTCAGCACTTTATCAGGAAAGTTCATAGTTCAAGATTCTTGCGTCCCAGTCCGCGTGTGCTTGTTTGCGTCCCTTGTGGCTCAACCCAGGTGGAGCGCAAAGCGATCAAGGAATCCGCTGAAGGGGCAGGTGCCCGCGAAGTCTTTTTGATCGAAGAGCCGATGGCGGCAGCTATTGGTGCTGGAATTGCGGTCAATGAAGCACGTGGTTCCATGGTCCTGGATATCGGCGGCGGTACCACAGAAATCGCTGTGATTTCTTTAAATGGCCTGGTGTATGCCAATTCCATTCGTACCGGTGGTGATCAGTTTGATGCAGATATTATCAATTATGTCCGCAGAAATTACGGCACCTTGATTGGTGAAACCACAGCCGAACGCATTAAAATGCAAGTTGGTTGTGCCGCGCAGATGGAAGAGGTGAAAGAAATCGAAGTCTCAGGCCGTAATCTGGCTGAAGGTATACCCAAGCGCTTCACCATCAATAGTAATGAAGTTATGGATGCGCTACGAGAGTCATTACATACAATATTAGGCGCAGTCAAAGTAGCACTGGAGCAAACGCCGCCAGAGCTGTGTGCGGATGTTGCTGAAACTGGGATCGTATTGACGGGAGGCGGGGCACTGTTGTTTGGTCTTGATCAACTAATATCCGTGGAAACTGGCCTGCCGGTGGTTGCTGCTGAAGATCCTTTGACTTGTGTTGCCAGGGGTGGTGGACGAGCACTGGAGTTAATGGATCAGAACCGTGGAGACTTTTTCTCACTTTGATCTGATGTCCGGATATTTCAAATCGCAATCAAATCCTAAGCAACACGCGCTGCGAATCTTCTTATGCCTTTGTCGGTAGAGCGAAAATCACCGCGCCTGTTTGCGGATGATGGGTTTTCATCTGCACGGCTGATGGCTTACAGTCTTGCGGCTGTTTTGCTAATGGCCCTTGATCAGAGGGGCGCCTACAATTTAAAAATTCGCCAATCATTAGCAACACTAGTATCTCCCATTCACATGCTCGTCGATCTGCCGTCCGAAGTGGTGGGCTTAGTCAGCAAGAACTTAGCCAATCGAAATGCCCTGCAGTTAAAAAATCAACAGCTTGAAAATCGCTTGTTGAGGCAGCAGGTTCGGCTCAGTCAATTTGAAAGTCTGCAAGATGAAAACCAACGTTTACGCTCGTTACTTGGAGCCCGTAGCGGTTTACGGGTGCAGACAATGGTGGCAGAGTTGATGGCTGTGGATCTGGACCCATACTCCCACCGAGTGATTATCGACCGAGGAGAGACCGATGGTCTTAAAGCCGGCATGGTGGTGCTGGATGCGGGGGGTGTCATGGGACAAATTGATATTGCCAGCCCAGAGACAGCTAAAGTTATCCTGATTTCTGATCCTGACCACGCGTTACCAGTGCAGGTGGCGCGGACTGGAATGCGCTCGATCGCTTTTGGAACCGGCGATACATCTGTATTAATGTTGCCGAATGTTTCTATCAATGCAGATATTAAGAAAGATGATCTGTTACAAACCTCCGGTATGGGCAAACGCTTTCCAGCAGGTTATACAGTGGCCCGGGTGATGTCGGTTGAACGCAGCCCAGGCCGGCCTTTTGCCAGAGTTTGGGCACGACCGCTCGCACAACTTGAACATGCCAGTGAAGTCTTAGTACTGTTGCCAGAGCCGCTAAATGAAGCATCAGATGAGCTCCCGCTGGATGTTGTTGATGAAGCCGTCAAGTCAATTGAGACTGCTGCTGAAGAGGCCCCATAATGAGTTCAGTCCGCAACAGGAGTTATTTTTTCCCACTACTATTAGTCTTTGCTGTGTTGCTGTCTTTAATGCCATTGCCGCTGTTGATGGAACCCTACCGACCACTCTGGTTATCACTAATTCTGATTTACTGGTCACTTGAAGGTCCACAGCCGATTTCATTGGGCTTTGCTTTTGTACTGGGCTTATTGGTGGATGTCTTGCTTTCAAGCCTTATTGGATTACACGCCATTCAGTGGGTTGTACTGATGTTTTTGGTGGCAAGATTTTCTTCAAGAATCCGCTTTTCTTCACTATTAGAACAAACATTAACAGTATTCCTATTATTGTTGAATGAACGTTTTATTCTGCTTTGGGTCTTGTTATTCAGAGGAGAGAGTAGCTTTGGCATCGATCTCTGGATGCCAGCTATTGTGGGTGCGCTAATCTGGCCATGGCTATTTATATTTTTAAGCAAATTACGTCAGCCCAGGTATCAACACTAATTTATAATGCCAGGCTTTCATCACATTAAAGATGAGCACGCGGAAAAATCGCTATTCCGTAGTCGTAGTATTATCGCCTTTATTATTATTTTTTCAGCGCTGCTTCTATTGGGGGCTCGCTTTACTTATTTACAGGTTTGGAATCATGGCAGGTTTACGATTCAAGCCGACAAAAACCGAATTCACCTGCGAACTGTAGCCCCCAGTCGCGGCATGATCTATGACCGTAATGGTATTTTGCTGGCTGAAAACAGGCCTGCCTATCGGCTCGAAATTACTGCCGAAGGGCTGAGTAGGCCAAAGTTACCTGGGAAGCCTAGAGTGTCTCTTGCAGAGGCATTAGAGGCGACGCTGGATGAGCTTGATCAGTTAGTTGAAATCAGCCCTAATCAACGTAAACGTTTCTTGCGTATCAGCAAACAGAGCAAAGGCTTTCAGCCGGTTGCGCTGCGCTTATCATTGAGCGAAGAAGAACAAAGCCGGATTGCGGTAAATCGTCACCGTTTACCCGGAGTGGAAATTACACCTTATTTGAATCGCTACTATCCAGGTGGTGAGGCAATGACACA
>CAXMRK010000295.1:0-3711 GCA_964195815.1 uncultured Acidimicrobiia bacterium
CGATCTGTGTACATCCATGTTGGAATAAAATTTTAAGTATCTAATCAGAGTGAAATAAGTTGTGTAATTCTGCTTGGTGGGATCGCTTCGCACATCCTTGTGCTCTCGCGATCTGTGTACATCCATGTACAAAAAATAAAACCACCCGCGGGGTCACACGGGTGGTTTTACAGGGCGGCGTCCTGTCCATGGACGCCTATCGAAACGATTACATCCGTTTATTGATCTTCGAATTTTTTACTAATCGGTTGTAGGCTACGATTACAAACTCCAGCACTAATAGAGGGCTGGTTTAACTCAATATATTCCACTGCGGCATAATTGCTGGTTTCATAGATAGTTGCCTGAGTTGCCTGGCAACCCATATCAATTTCTACCATGTAGGAGAATTGACCACTAGCAGTAACACCTGTTCCCGAGCCATCAACTTCAATTCCAGTTCCTGAGCCATCAACAAGCACACCAGTTCCTGAGCCATCAACCTGAACTGTTGCTCCTGTTCCTGAGCCATCAACTTTGACCGTATCACCAGTACCTGAGCCATCAACAAGCACACCAGTTCCTGAGCCGTCTACTTCCGGATTAAAGAAAGATGAATTGAAGGGTACTTTGGATAATGCAATGGCACTTTGTGTGCCCAGAGCAGAGCCTCTGCCTACATACAGCTCACCATCATTAAACCAACTAACTGTAATTGTGTTGTTGTTTCTAGATATTTGTAAGTTAGCTGTATCTGCAAAGGCGACTGAAGAAACCATACCTAAGCTCACGCATATACTGGCGACTAACGATAGTCGACGGATTCCGGTGCCATCGCGTCTGATTCCGGTACCATCTCTTTCAATACCAGTACCATCACTTTCAATACCGGTACCGTCGCGTTCGATTCCGGTGCCATCGCGTTCGATTCCGGTGCCATCTCGTTCGATTCCGGTACCATCACTTTCAATATTTGTGTACATTTTCATGGGGATTCTTCCTCGCAGTTTTGAATACAACTGTCTACATCTTATTAATTTAGGGGATTAAATCTAAGGGTCGCCGTTTAGTTCTTCTGCCGTTTCAGGCAAACTTTCAAAATAGTAATAACCTACACCTGCTGTAATAGTTTCTTTAGTTGGTATTGGATCTTCAAACTGTTCAAGTTCGGTCACTGATTCATTTAATTGTTGTTTAATAAACTCCGACATGTGTAATTTGAATGCTTCATGTTTTTCAGTTGGAATAGCGCGTGACCAGCGTTGCTGTTGGACAAATCTCTGACCAGTGTCATCACGATGACTAATATTATTGTCGACAGTTAAAAGCAGGTTAGCAGTAGCTTGCATGCCAACATCCAGGAGCTCATATTTGGCACCGGTTAAGGGGAAGTAGTAAGGAGAGAGTAAGCGCACCGTATTCTCATTGACATACTCAATGTTGCCAGTACTGACCAAACGATCAAGCACTGTTTGTGCAGTCACATTTCGACCAACAGTCCTGGTAACCAGATTCTGGAATGTCAATCCACGACCATATACAGGTAGATCCAGAGTTTTTTGGGTATCAACGTCTTTATAGGTTCCTTCGCTTGACCATTGTCCAAGCACATAAGCTTCTGGTAACAGGTCTGGTGCTTCCAGTGCTTCCGCTTTTGGTGCGTTCATTGCCTGACTGATTTGTCGGGTATCAATGCCAGTTAATAAGGCCAGAGAAGACTTGGTAATGCGTTTGCTACTTGAATCCTGCTTTAATTTTCTCTCGGCTTCTTCTATGTAAATATTTTTGGCCATTGAAATAAAGGCAGGGTAGGTCATATTGCCCACCATTAATCGGATTAATGGACGTAGGACACGGTGGATAGCCGAAGTAAATCGGCTAACATTTGGATGCTGATTGTTGCTTCTTTCAGTTTCTGCCACGTATTGCTCTCTTATTAGCTGTAGTGAATCAATAGATTCTGCAGACATCCACGCAGCAGATTCTGATAAATAAAACAGCTGCTACTCATCCTTGAGCAACAGCCGGGGGAGCGGAACATGTAAGGGAGTCATGCCCCAACCAGCCATCCGTAGCTGGCATTTTCAAGATGGTAAGAAGACATCCTTGTCCTTGTAATCCATCTTTGAAAATTAAATTCATACCTCTTATTGAGGACTTTCAAATAATTTTCTTTTTGTCATATCCCATATATTTATAGATTAATGTCTGGTCGCAAGCTTATTGTTACCGACAAGAAAGCTAGTAAATGCTCTATCATCGCTAAAACCTGGTCGATCGATACAGACCACAGACTCCGAACTTTCTTGCATATCTTCCTTTCTCGCTGGTGTAATAGCGAAAGGCGCTTTCGAATTCCCCAGGTGAATAAGACACCAGTCTTTCGCAGCCTGATGGCTATCCGCCCGTGTTATCGCAACTCCATTTGAATAGTGAATTACCCAATACATAGTTCCATCCTAGATCAGTTAGCCTTGAATGTCTATAGCCATTTGTGTCTTTAGACAAATGTGTCTTTAGCCATTTGTGTCTAAATATACACCTAAATTTTCAGATGTCAACACAAATGTGAATTATTATTATTTTATATAGATGGTGGAGGCAGCTCTCAATAGCTGGTGAGTAATTAGTCGGATCTGGTTAATGCATGATTTTTTTATCGATTTTATTAACTAACACTACTAATATGCTGATTAATTACATATAATGCCGACGAGTGTGTGGACTAACTATAGACAACGAAGGGGTTGTGAAATGTCGAGTCGTACAATGGTAAATAGATTAAAAAAAGTTTTGGTAGCTTTGCTGCTTATGATTGCGAGTGTATCAGTTGCTATAGCTGATCAGATCTCGCTTGCATTTATTGATTCACGGGCAGAAGAACAGGTGCTGACTGTTGATACCAATTCAGATCTGGTTCAGCTAGCAAGAGTAGCTGCGTTACTCAGTGAAAATGGTGTGGAAGTTAGCTATGATCCAGCTAGTGGGGCTGGTAGCTTAGTAGAAATTGCGAAAGCAATGGCTACAGCTGCACCAATGTTTGGTGCAGATATTGCAATGACTTTTGCTGCCCTGGCACCAGATCAAAAACAGGCAATCGTTGAGGCGGTGAACTCAGTAACAGATGTTAATACTGAAGCTGTTTTAGCCGCTGTACATTTTGGTACACCAATTCGGGTTGTGGTGCCACCAACAGACAAAGATGTCGATGTATTACCTATTATCGAACAGATACCATCCAAGAATTAGGTTTTATAAAAACAAAAAACAGTGATGTAGGATCAAGTGTCTGATAGGTAAATGCTTGAGACAATGGTAAATTAACTAAGTAAATACTTAGGTATTTGGGATTAGGGGTTATGAAATTAGGGATTTCGAGAAGTTTGAAACGTAATGGACTTTTGTTAGTCACCTGCGTGATGTTACTGCCAGGTGTTTCGGTAGCACAACAATATTACGATCCAGCTTTATTGCAAAAAACCATTGACCGTAAGCCAGTAGAGTATCAAGCTCCGGGCATCCGTATGGGCAGTTTTATGCTGAAGCCAGGTATTGAGCTTGCTTACGAAAATGATAACAATATCTATTATCGTAAAAATGATGAAATCGAGGATAGCACCTTCCATTTCCGTCCCTGGGCAAATTTATCCAGTGATTGGGGGCGTCATGAATTGAATGTCAATGCCTTTGCTGATATTGGTCGTTATAGCGATTATGACAGTGAAGATTACG
>CAXMRK010000296.1:0-3502 GCA_964195815.1 uncultured Acidimicrobiia bacterium
AGCGCTTTTGCACCAATCGTGGCTCCCACCCAAAATGACTGGGGGCGAAATGCCTTTGCCGGTTATTTAGGTGATGATGTCTCCAGTTGGCTGCAGTACGACAGTTGTGAACTGATTAAAACCGCAACAGAACGACTTCCTTTGCTAGTTGATCAAGGTGGTGCCGATGAATACCTTGATGAATTTCTACAACCGGAAAAATTGATAGCGGTTTGTGAGCAATACAATCACCCGCTAAATTATCGACTGCAGCCTGGTTATGACCACAGTTATTTTTTTATCAGCACCTTTATTGAAGATCATTTGCGCTTCCATGCTGGTTATTTAAAATAATCTCAATCAGATTTGGGTGCCAATATGTACATTAACCCCAATAATTTGTCTGGGCTTATTGATCAGGACTCCAAATCGGCTGTTTTCCCATAACTTGCAGGAATAATTCTGAATCTAGAAATGCCTGTAACCAGCGTCGTAAATTTGAATAAGGCGCTTGATCAAACCAGTGCTTATCCACAAAAGCAAACTGTCGTATAAAGGGGAATATTGCTACATCACAAAAACTAATCTCGTTGCCCATCAGATATTGCTGGTCTTTTAGTTTTTGTTCCAGTTGCTGTAAAAACTGCTCTGCCTTAGCTCTATATTGGAGTTGTGTTTGTTGTGGGTGTCGATCAGCATATTTGTAATGGTCAAGATGCTGCTTGAATTCATTATCATTAATTTCTATTAGTGAGTTTGTCCTGGACGCTAAATTTTCTTGCCACCAATGCTTAGGGTCTCGCTGATTAATAGCCCAGCGCATGATTTCAAGACTCTCATCAATCACTTTTCCATTGCTTAATACCAGAACTGGTACGGTGCCTTTTGCTGATGCCTGGAGTAACTCTTGAGGTTTGTATTTAAGATGAATCTCGCGCAATTCAACTTTTACACCCGCATAGTGGATTGCCATCCGGGCTCGAATCGCAAAAGGACAGCGGCGAAATGAATAAAGTATTGGTGTCATTATTGAGTATCTTAAATTTAAACCCACATATTACATCTTCCACAAAGGCAGGTTGAGGAATCTACTGCCTCGTTCGCTGTCTCTGCGTTATAATGAAAAATTGAGTTTAGCTTTAATTTTCTGGAAATTATATGTTTGAAAGTCTTAGTGATCGTCTAAGTTTGACCCTGAAGAATCTGCGCGGTAAAGGTCGTCTTAGCGAAGATAATATCCATGATGCCCTGCGTGAAGTACGCATTGCATTACTTGAAGCCGATGTTGCTTTACCCGTTATTAAAGATTTTATTAATGGTGTGCGCGAACGTGCATTGGGGCAGGAAGTTCTTAAAAGCCTGACGCCAGCACAGGCGCTGGTCAAAGTTGTAAACGATGAATTAGTGCGCGTAATGGGTGAGGCTAATGAGGTCTTAAACCTCAGTGCTGCACCTCCCGCTGTTGTGTTGATGGCTGGTTTGCAGGGTGCTGGTAAAACCACTACAACGGCTAAACTGGCACGTTTGCTGAAACAGCGTGACAACAAGAAGGTCATGGTTGTAAGTGCGGATGTGTACCGCCCGGCAGCGATTAAACAGTTGGAAACACTGGCTGAACAAGTTGAAGTAGTATTCCAACCTTCTGTATCGAGCAGTAATCCAGTTGATATCGTAACCACAGCGTTAGCTGAGGCACGACGTCAGTTTATTGATGTGTTGCTGGTTGATACCGCAGGTCGCTTGCATATTGATGAAGAAATGATGGCCGAAATTAAGGCTATCCATGCTGCAGTTCAACCCGTTGAAACCTTGTTTGTGGTTGATGCCATGACCGGTCAGGATGCGGCTAACACGGCTAAAGCCTTTGGTGAAGCGCTGCCACTGACAGGTATTGTGTTAACTAAAACTGATGGTGATGCGCGCGGTGGCGCGGCACTTTCCGTACGCCAGATTACCGGCAAACCGATTAAGTTTATGGGTGTCGGTGAAAAAATCGATGCTCTGGAACCCTTTCATCCCGATAGATTGGCTTCACGTATTCTGGGCATGGGTGATGTGCTTTCTCTGGTCGAGGAAGTCCAGGCCAAAGTCGACAAAGATGAAGCTGAAAAACTGGTCAAAAAACTCCGCAAGGGTAATCGTTTTGATCTCGCTGATTTTCGCTCTCAATTGCAACAAATGGAATCGATGGGTGGCATGAGTAGCATGATGGATAAGTTGCCAGGTATGGGCGAGATTCCAGATTCAGTCAAACAACAGGCCGGCGCTGATAAAAGTTCTATCCAGATGATCGCCATTATTAATTCCATGACCCAGAAAGAGCGGGAATTTCCGGATGTCATTCGTGGATCACGTAAACGCCGAATTGCATTGGGTTCCGGGACTACCATTCAGGAAGTAAACAAAGTCTTGAAGCAGCATAAGAAAATGCAGCTGATGATGAAGAAATTCTCCGGCGGTGGGATGAAAAAAATGATGCGGATGATGAAAGGAAAGATGCCACCTGGTGGAATGCCTCCCGGTGGTTTTCCTATGTAAGTGAGTTTTGCTCAGTAGCTGAGAAAATAGAATGAATAATGATAATAATAAATTCCATTCACCGGCACGGCGCCGTTTTTTGGCTCAGTCAGCGGCAATAGCAGGTTTTTCCGCTATACCTATAAGCTGGCAGGCGATTGCCAAGTCCATTGCCTCAGGACGTGTTCCACAACAACAAGCCGGTTATGGTGAATTATTTCCAGTTGCCGATGAGCGGACCGGGCTTGAATTATTACGCTTACCCAAAGGTTTTCGCTATACCAGCTTTTCCTGGGCTGGCGAGACTATGGATGATGGTAATCTTGTGCCTGGTTCCGCTGATGGCATGGGTGTTGTTAAAGAACAGGGTGATCAGCTCACATTGATTCGCAATCATGAACTTCAAGGCCGTACTCCATTAGCAGGTAATCCAGAGAAAGCCTACGATAATTTGGGCGGAGCCACTTCTACATTAGTGTTTAATCAGGCTACTGGAAAACTTGAAAAATCCTGGTTGAGCCTTTCTGGAACCCTGAACAATTGTGCTGGCGGAGTTACACCGTGGGGTACCTGGTTGTCTTGTGAAGAAGCTTGCTATGAGCCGGAATCTGCGATTTCTAGAAACTGGTTGCGCCGGCTATATTGGAAAACAGAAGTTGCAGAAAAAACCCATGGTTGGGTATTTGAAGTGCCTGCGGAGGGTATTGCTGAACCTGAGCCACTGTTCGCAATGGGTCAGTTTAATCATGAAGCAGTAGCCATTGATCCTCACAATGGTTATGCCTATCAGACCGAAGATCACAAGCCCCGTGCAGGTTTTTATCGTTTTATGCCCAGTCAGTTTGCTGCAGGTAAAGCTGAATTAAAAGCGGGTGGTCAATTACATATGATGCGGGTTATCGATCAGCCTGATATGCGCGGAAGTTTTGATATTGGGCGCGAATTTAAAGTGGATTGGGCGCTTATTGCAGATCCAAAACAGGGGCATAGCCCAGGAACACATGAT
>CAXMRK010000297.1:0-6202 GCA_964195815.1 uncultured Acidimicrobiia bacterium
AATCGAAAAGCAACTATACAGATGACCCTAACAGCCCCTGGCTGTGGGATGGGTGAGATTATCGTAGACGATGTGCGCAGTAAGGTTGCCCTGATACCAACGATTGAAGATGTCGAAGTAGAGCTGGTTTTCGATCCGCCCTGGAATACCACCATGATGTCTGAGGTAGCCCGTCTCGAAACCGGTATGATGTAATTTCAGAGACCGAATGGCGCCACCTCGATGGCCTATATAGATAGTCAGCAAACATTAAACAATCGACGCTTCAGTCGCTGTTAAACAAATTCCCAAACATCACTACAAACTTCTCAGCTGGATGCTGATATACTTTCGTGCCCGGCAGTAAACTGCCGGAGTAGTTTCAGGTGATGCAGACCTAACACACTATGTTGGTCATCATTGAAACGGGAAGCCGGTTAAAGTCCGGCACTGCCCCCGCAACGGTAAGCGGTTGAAACGATACACATGCCACTGGGTTTTAGATCTGGGAAGGCGTATCGCTGATACATAAATCGCAAGTCCGGAGACCGGCCTGAATGTTTTTAACGGCAAGTCGCGGCGGGCGATTTTGGTCAGTTTATCTGCCCAAATTCTCCTTTCCCTTGCCAATCGCGGGTGAGCGTTACGGAGGATTCCCCATGAAATTTAGTACCCCTACAAGTTATAACTACCTTATTGCAGTCAGCACATTGTTACTAACAGTTTCAGTTCAGGCAGAAAATAGCTCGTCTGAGGACATATATTTAGCTGATACTATTCTGGTAACAGCATCACGAACCGAAGAAAGTGCAGCAGATACACTTGCAAGCATCAGCATTATTGAGCGTTCTGCAATTGAGCAATCACAGGCAGCAGATTTATTAGAGTTATTACGCCTACAAACGGGAATTGATATTGTTCGCTCAGGAGCAGCAGGATCGCAAACCAGCTTGTTTTTACGCGGAACAAATTCTAACCACACTCTGGTATTAATTGATGGGGTGCGGGTCAATTCAACTAACACGGGGTCGCTTGCCTGGGAAAATATACCTTTAGCGCAAATTGAACGAATAGAAATTGTACGTGGGCCACGCGCCAGTTTTTATGGAGCTGATGCAATCGGCGGGGTAATACAAATTTTTACCCGACAGGCAAAAAACTTAAACGCACGTGCAACATACGCTAGCTACGGTAGTAAAGAACTCAGTGCGTCTACTGGGTACGAGCGTGAAAATAGTGCTTTCAGCATGACCGCAGGCTGGCGTGATAGCGATGGTTTTTCAACTCAAAATCAGAATGGTTTTGCCTATGATCCAGATGCTGATGGTTTTAATACCTGGAATGTTTCATTTCGTGGTCAGCATAAGTACTCTAAAAATAGCTCAATCAGCTACAGTTTCTTGCATAGCGATAATGAAACGGAATTTGATCAGGGGGTTTCAGACTCAAAGCAACGTATTTTTGGTCTGCTTTGGAATCTATGTGGCAGCTGTTCGCTTAAACAGTCTGTTAAGGCTGGATATACAAAAGAAGACCTGAACACCAGGACAGCTTTTGGGGAGTCTTCATTTGTAAGCGATCACCTTTCAACGGGCTGGCAGGGACAGATGGATCTGGGAAATAAGCAACTCACATTGGGTCTCGATTATGACTCGGAAAGTGGTCGCAGCAGAGATAACTATAATGAAAACCGACACAATCTGGCTGTTTATTCGGGCTTGAATGTGGACACGGATATGGGTGATGGCATGTTGGCGCTACGTTTTGATGATAGTAGTGTTTATGGTAGTAATCTTAGTGGCAGCGCCGCCTGGGGGTTTTTGCTGAGCGATAGTTTGAAGTTCATTGCCAGTTATGGAACTGCATTTCGTGCGCCCACTATGGGTGAGCTCTACTCACCAGGATTTTTTGGCTCCTTTGCCGGTAACCCCGGACTTGATGCTGAAACCTCTGCATCCGCTGAGTTGGCGCTGCGCTGGACCATTAGTCATCAGCAAAATTTAAATGTCAGTCTATTCAGTACCAGAATTGATGACATGATCAGTTTTGCAGGAACAGATTTTCAGGCTATTAATATTAATCAAGCCGCTATCGAGGGCCTGGAGGCAGAATATTCAGCAGTCACTTCGGTATGGCAGTTTAAAGCTAATCTCACCTTGCAAGACACAGAAGATAAATCTTCTGGTAATGAGTTGTTGCGCCGACCAAAACAAAAGTACAGTTTGACTCTGGACAGGCACTGGGACAATGGTGCATGGCTTGGTGCGGAAGTCTTTCATAGTGGTAAACGTGAAGATTTTGGAGCAACTCTTGGCAGCTATAATTTGTTAAATCTGCGCGCGGGCCTGCCATTATCGTCGGGTCTCCGTCTTGAGGGCCGAATTGAGAACTTGCTGGATGAAAATTATCAGCCTGCTTTTGGTTTTAATGCGGCTGATCGTTCATTTTTCGTCAGCATAAACTGGCAGCAGTAAATAAAAGCTTAGTCAAATCAAATATACGATCACTCCAATGCTAATTTACAGCGTTGGGGTGATTGTTTAGGTCATCGTTTGCACTGCAGTGATAAGTTGTCATGAGCGGGGTTAGCTGTTGTCCCCAGAGTCGAGTAAAATTATCAAACTGACTTAAGTTGCTGACAAAAAACGATGACTATAAAAACAAATCTAATAGCAATCATCCTCAGCTCCTTATTACTCTTAGTGGGCTGTCAAAACAAACCGGTAGAAAAAGCTCAGTTTTATATTTTTGGCACACTGACAGATATTACGCTTTCCGGTGTTGAAAAAAGTAGAGCACAAACTCTGTTTTCTGAAATACAGCAGGACTTGCAAAAAATGCACAATAATTGGCACCCCTGGGAGCCAGGTTTGCTGGTTGATGTGAATAGGGCATTTACAGCAGGCAGCTGTGCCCCGTTTGATGAACCATTAAAAATTTTAATCGAGGGTTCGCAGCAAATGGAACGCCAGACAGCGGGTAAATTTAATGCTGGTATTGGAGGGCTTATTGAGCTTTGGGGTTTCCATACATCTGAGTATCCGATACAGTCGGCGCCACCTGCCATGGAAGCAATCAACGCATTGGTCAATCAGCGACCGAGTGCATTGAGTGTTTTCTTTGAAGCAAATTCAGTGTGTAGTTCAAATCCGGCAACCCAACTGGATTTTGGTGGTATTGCCA
This sequence comes from uncultured Acidimicrobiia bacterium, assembly GCA_964195815.1. Taxonomy (GTDB): domain Bacteria; phylum Pseudomonadota; class Gammaproteobacteria; order Xanthomonadales; family SZUA-36; genus SZUA-51. The sequence continues at coordinate 3,163 of CAXMRK010000297.1, forward strand.
AGGGCTACGCTGTTGATTTGATTGTTGAAAAGTTGCAAGCCACAGGGGTGGATGCTGCTATTGTCAATGCTGGTGGAGATTTACGGGCCTATTCTAGAGTGGAACAGCAATTTTGGCGTATTGCAGTTCGCCATCCCCAGCAAGGTCTCATTGGGTTAATTGAAGTAGGCCAGGATGAAGCAGTTTTTACCTCGGGTAACTATCAGCGTTATGTAGAACATGAAGACCAGCGCTATGCGCATATTCTCAATCCGTTAACTGGTTGGCCAGTGGCGGACTTAGCTTCAGTAACAGTATTGAGTGGAAATGGGATGCAGGCAGATGCGGCAGCAACAGCACTAATGGTTGCCGGTTTAGAGGGCTGGTATGAATTAGCTCAACAGCTTGGTCTGGATGCTGTGCTTGTTGTTGATGAGAGTGGAAAGCTGTATATGACCAAAGCGATGCAGTCCCGATTGCTGCTGTATGAAGATGATGCTAAGTCGGAGAAAAAAGAGAATACAGACAACGATTCAGTTTGGGATATCGAAATTGTAGAATAAACGAGCAACTGCTTTCGCTGCAATAAAAAAGCCCCTCATTGAGGGGCTTTTTTAATCTAGATATTGGATTCTGATTAAGCAGCGTTGGCTTTTTCCGGGGATACAGCCCGTGCTGCTTTAAGCTCGTTATGATCAAAATCATCGACTGCAATAACTTCTAGTCTAAGCGCGCGAGACTGCTTAAGAATAGCTGCTTCATCCTGAGAAATCAGGTTTTGTAAAATTGCATTTTGTAGGTACTCTTCCCAGCTAAGTCCTTCGAGTTTATGTTTACGTATTGCCTTGATAAATTTCTTCTCGACTGGTTCTGCAGCAATAATCACAGGCAGTGCCGCTTCCATTTTACCAATAGGATGCCCGGTTCGGTCTGATGTGTACAAGCCACGACATAAGCGATCACGGCTTTCAGAGGGACTCATTAGTAGCTCAGCAATTCGACTACCCAGTTTGTCATTAGGTTGTTTTTGTCGTGAACCCAGTGGCATGACCAACATCTTAAGAAAAACCCCAAGCGCTTTATTAGGGAAGTTGTCAACGATTCCGCGCATCGCTTCTTGCAGACGGTAGAGCGTCTGTTCCATCGACCATTGCATCAAGATTATGTCAGCAGCAGGGCGGCCTTCATCTTCAAAGCGTTTTAGGATCGCTGAGCCGATATATAAATATGAAAGCATATCCCCCAGGCGTGCAGACAGTCGTTCTTTACGTTTCAGTTCTGCTCCCAGGGTTAACAGTGTGGTGTCGGCAAGAAATGCAAATGCAGCGCTATAACGACTTAACTGTTGATAGTAGCGGCTAGTTGATTGGCCAGCAGGTGATTTTGCCAAATATGAACCGCTAAGCCCCAGGATAAGGGCTCTCACCGCATTTGAAATTGTAAAACCGATATGGCTGAATAAGAGCTTGTCAAATTTATTCAGGCTTTCGCTCCGATCTTCAAGCGCAGCGGCCTCCATTTCTTTGAGCACAAATGGATGGCAACGGATTGCACCTTGACCAAAAATTATCATGGAGCGAGTGAGAATATTGGCCCCTTCAACAGTAATGCCTACTGGAGTACCTTGCCAGGCACGCCCAAGGTAATTTTTTGGTCCAAGGATGATGCCTTTGCCACCATGTACATCCATGGCATCTTTTATCACAGAGCGGGTTAATTCAGTGGTGTGGTATTTAGCGATTGCCGAAGGTACTGAAGGTTTTTCTCCCAGATCAACAGCGACGGCGGTAGCTTTCGACAGCGCACTGACAATATAGGTGTTCCCGCCAATTCGAGCCAATGCTTCTTGTACACCTTCAAACTTACCAACTGGTTGATTGAACTGGGTACGTATTCGGGTGTAGGCACCTGATGTGAGTGCACACATTTTTGCACCCCCGGTAGCGCCAGAAGGTAAAGAAATCGCCCGTCCAACAGACAAACATTCCACAAGCATGGCCCAGCCGTGACCAGCCATCTCAGGTCCACCAATAATAGTATCAAGTGGTACAAATAGATCTTTAGCTCTTACGGGCCCGTTTGAGAACGGTACATTTAACGCGAAGTGGCGACGACCTATATCTAAACCTTTTAAATCAGCTGGTATCAGGTTAAGGGTGATACCCAGGTCCTTTTTATCACCTAATAAGCCATCCGGATCGGTCATCTGGAAAGCAATACCTACCAGAGTGGCATCGGGAGCCAGAGTGATATAACGCTTGTCGAAATTCATTCTCAGGCCAACAACAGTTTTCCCTTTCCACTTGCCTTTACAAACAACGCCCGTATCAGGTATTGAGGTGGCATCAGAGCCTGCCTCTGGCCCTGTGAGTCCAAAGCATGGTATTTCTTCGCCTTTTGCCAGACGCGGTAGATAATAATTTTTCTGTTCATCGGTACCATATTTAAGAATCAACTCAGCAGGTCCAAGTGAATTTGGTACAGAAACTAAAGTGTTGGCAACACCGCTTATTGTTGAGATCTTTCCGAGAACAGCGCGATGAGCTAATGCTGAAAATCCGAGACCACCGTATTGTTTAGGAATTATCATGCCCAAAAAGCGATTGTCTTTAATGAATTGCCAGTTTTCTGCGCTTAAATCTGTATCAATATGGGTAATTTCCCAGTCATTGATCATGTCGCAAAATTCTTCAACCGGGCCGTCCATGAATGCCTGTTCTTCCGCGGTTAGGCTAGGTGTAGGTGTTTTTAGTAATTTGTTCCAATCTGGATTACCACTGAAAATATCACCTTCCCAGCCAACCGTGCCGGCATCCAGTGCAATTTGCTCAGTTTCAGAAAGACTGGGTGTCATTTTTCGATAAATTTTCAGGAACGGGCCAGATAGCCATTGCTGACGAAGAGCAGGGCTGTTGAGGAAGAAGACTGCACCACCAAAGACAATGGCAAGTAACCAGAAACTAAAATGTCCCAAGCCGCCGGCAATTGCAAACAAGGCGATAACTGCAGCGATACCCAGTGACCAGGTTTGTAATGTGGTGGTTAGGAAGGCAGCTACCAG
>CAXMRK010000298.1:0-2917 GCA_964195815.1 uncultured Acidimicrobiia bacterium
CATGGCGTAGCCCTTGAGCCCTGTTTAAGTTATTCCGTTGGCTTGCGCGCACCTTCAAAAGCTGAACTATTTGCCGATCTTGGGGAATGGTTTGCACACCAGGAAGACCAGGGTGGACGCTATACTGATGCCGACCTACACGCTGATAGCAATACCCAAACTCAGGGCGTGGTTGATGCTACGGTTTTAACCAGGGTTCAAAAAATGCTCGAACTGGGTAATCCAGGTGAGAATCAAAGTGGCATGGATCCAGAATTGGCGGACTGGTTTTGTCAATTTATCTGTGCATATCGCCTCAGCGGATCACCTTCTGGCCCGGAAACTGAACTCTCAGAACAGAGCTTGCTGGGATTAATTCACACTGGTACTCCACTCTACCGCAATCCATGGAGCCGCTTTTGCTGGAGAAAAACCGACGACGGCGCATATCTGTATGCGACGGGCATGAAACTTGTGTGTCCGCAGACTTTGGCAGAACGCATTTGTGAACCTGCTGATGAACTCACAATACATGCTCAGCAGATTACGCTTCAAAGCCAGGAACTGGTGGTGCTGACCAGCCTGTTTAATAGTGGCCATTTGTTACTCGAGAACGACTGATAGTAAGCCTGAGAGAGCGATTTAGCTTTTCAAAAACCACATCCTAAACCGCTCGACTGGAGTATAATTCGCTATTCGCAAAAATAGTGCTAGCATGACAGCTCTCTAACAGACAACACAGAGAGTAGTTTATACCCAATCATAAAGGATGTAGTGTGAAATCCCAGCTGGAAATATTAACCAACAGCTCCTATTTATTTGGCTCCAACGCGCCTTATGTCGAAGGACTGTATGAAGATTGGCTCAGCGATCCAGATTCGGTAAATTCCCAGTGGCAGGATTTTTTCTCACGCCTACAAAATGTAGATCAAACGAATAGTGAGCGCATTCATTCTGAAGTAATAGAACGCTTTAGACTAATGGCGCAAGCACCCACTACGCTGTCTCAAGGCAACAATGCTTTACTGGATCACAAACAGGCTGGTGTGCTAAAGCTGATCAATGCCTACCGTGTTCGCGGTCACCAGAAGGCAGACCTGGACCCTCTGGGTTTAAGTCAGCGCCCTGACTTTTCAGACTTAAATCTGGATGCCCATGACCTTAGCCATAGCGATCTGGAGCTGGAATTTGATACCGGTTCTCTGACAGCATCCAGTCGTTTGAAACTGGCTGAAATCATTGCTATCTGTGAGCGCAGCTACTGTGGCCATATTGGCACTGAGTACATGCATATTACCTCCACAAAACAGCGACGTTGGCTAGAGGAAAGATTAGAAGCCTATGCGCAGTATGAAATATCATCTGAGGTTAAAAAACGTATATTTGAGAAACTAACAGCCGCTGAAGGTCTGGAGAAATATCTACACACCCGATTTACTGGTCAAAAGCGTTTCTCTCTAGAGGGCTCAGAGTCGTTAATATCTTTTCTTAACGAAGCCATCTTACATAATGCCAGGCTCGGTACGCGTGAACTGGTCATTGGCATGGCACACCGAGGTAGATTAAATCTACTGGTCAATATTATGGGTAAATCTTCAGCCCAGCTTTTCGATGAGTTTGCCGGCAAGCTACCTGATCATTCTGAACTAACCGCAGGTGATGTTAAGTACCATCTTGGCTATTCCTCTGACATTGATATTGATGGCGAGAAAGTTCATCTGGCATTAGCATTTAATCCATCACACCTTGAAATTGTTAATCCAGTCGTTGCGGGTTCAACCCGAGCAAGACAAACCCGCAGGGGCGATAGCATGCACGAACTGATATTGCCGGTTTTGATACACGGTGATGCTGCCTTTGCAGGACAAGGTGTGGTGATGGAACTGTTTAATATGTCTCAGGCACGCGGTTTTGCTGTCGGTGGCACAATGCATGTGATCGTTAATAACCAAATTGGTTTCACCACATCAAACCCTCTTGATACACGCTCTACTCTTTACTGCACAGAAGTTGCCAAATTGGTGCAAGCACCCATTTTCCATGTCAATGGAGATGACCCTGAAGCCGTTCATTTTGTAATGCAGATTGCTTCAGATTTTCGTGCCCGTTTCAAAAAAGATGTTGTTGTTGATCTGGTGAGCTACCGTCGCCATGGTCACAATGAAGCTGACGAACCATCTGCGACTCAGCCAATTATGTATAAAACCATTAAAGCCATGAAAACTGTTCGCAGCAAATACGCCGAGCAATTAGATACTGAAGGCATTATCAATCGTGAACAGGCGCAAGCATTAAGCGACAACTACCGGGATGCGCTTGATCAAGGCAAATCTGTAGCTCTTCCAGAACACCATACAGGTGGAACTGATTTCATTGTCGACTGGGAACCATATAAAAACCAGCGCTGGGATGAATCTGTAGATACGGCTATGCCTTTAGCTGAAATTCAACGCCTCTCAGCCAAACTGACCACTCTGCCAAAAGATTTCAAACTGCATCCCAGAGTACAGAAAATAATGAATGATCGGGTGAGAATGGCCGATGAAGAAATCCTGATAGACTGGGGTTTTGCAGAAACCATGGCTTATGCCAGACTGTTGGAGCAAGATTATTCATTACGTCTGGTCGGACAAGATTCCGGGCGTGGGACATTCTTTCACCGTCACGCAGTTTTGCACAACCAACTCAAGGTTGAGGCTTATACACCACTGGCAAATTTATCCACTCAAACTGCTGAAAAAAACCGAGTGACTATTATCGACTCCTTGCTTTCAGAGGAAGCTGTTTTAGGGTTTGAATATGGCTATGCGTCATCTGATCCTGACACGCTGGTGATTTGGGAAGGTCAATTTGGTGATTTTGCTAATGGAGCACAGGTGGTAATAGATCAGTTTATTACTTCCAGTGAGGCGAAATGGGGCAAACTTTGTGGGCTGGT
>CAXMRK010000299.1:0-3385 GCA_964195815.1 uncultured Acidimicrobiia bacterium
ACAAAAGCGGGCTCTGGTGGAAAAAACAAACGGCTGTGAGCTTTTCAAGAATCCAGCATATCGACCTTGCCCATGGGCCGTTGGAACGTAAGTTTGGTCTGGCCACATTAAAATTTTTTACCGCCGGTGGGGCAAAATCAGATTTGAGTATCCCGGGATTGCGCAAAGCAGATGCGGAACAAATCCGTGAACAGATACTCACTTACGCACAGGTTGAATACCAATCTAGCCATGAGTAAACCATTGGAACATTGGCAACGGCTTTCTCCAATGTCGGTGATTTTCTTTATCGGTAAGTTTCTTGTACGCCTGATAAAAGATGGGCTACCGACATTCGCGCCAATGCTGGTTATCATTCTTGCCTCTGATAATAAACTGATCATGATGTTGATATTGGGGGCAGGGCTGCTCACACTTATTGTCGGTGGTGCCATACTCCAATTCTGGTTTTTTAAATTCCGTCAACACGACGATCAAATTTTGATTAACGATGGTGTATTCCAGAAGAACCACCGGGTAATTCGCTTTGAGCGAGTGCAGAATATTAATCTCTTATCACCCATCTACTTTCGTCCTTTTGGTTTAGTCACGCTCCAGGTAGAAACCGCAGGCTCAAAAGGCAATGAAGCAGATCTTGCTGGAATTCCAGTTGCATCAGCAGAGCAGTTACGCCGGCAAATATTAGAATACCAGCAATCTAACCCCAGCAAACAAGCTACGGAAACGGCTACAGACGAGAACCATGAAAATTCTAGCATCGCTGCAACTGCATCATTAAAAGACCTGGTTGCCTATGGGGTTTCTAGCAATAGCGTGTTTTTATTCCTGGCAATTCTGGGTCCGGCAGTGGGTGCGTTTTTTAACTCATTTGAAGATGTTGTCGAAGATAAGATTAAACAAAACATTATTCCCATAATTGATTTTCTCGGAGGCGGTCTTTCCGGGAATTTTGTACTTGGCCTGTTGTTTCTTGGTGGGCTCATAGTGCTGATGTTTTTATTTTCGATCCTCGGGTCCATATACAGATATTACGGTTATCAGTTGAGCCGTAAACAGCAAACCCTGAAACGACAAAGTGGCCTGCTGACCCGTTTTGAAGAGTCACTCAAACTAGTCAAAGTACAAACTTTCGTTACCCAGAGTAATCTTATTGGTCGTTGGATAAAACGCCAAAATGTGATTCTTGGACAAGTAGTATCGGCGCAAAACGGCAAGCAGGGAAAGCGCAATGTTTTCATCATTCCAGCGCGAACGGAAGGGCAAATCCCCGCATTGAAAAACCTGGTTTTTGCTGATGCACCCTCTGACATACCTGAAAATAGAATTGACCGACGTTATATTTTAAAAACCTGGTTGCTTTTATTTTTTCTACCGTTGGTTTTAGCATCCATTCCGTTCTCTATGAAAATTAGTTTCTGGATTTTAGCAGCATCTATACTGGCATCACTTGCCATTTTGCCCTTGGTGATCAAGCGCTGGAGTATGTTTCGTTTTGGTTTCACCGGGACATTCGGGATTTATCAGAGCGGGCTATTTGGCTTTAAGCGTACCCTGTTCCCCCTGTATAAAGTACAGCACACAGCTATCAAACAATCGCCTTTGCAGCGCCGCCGTAACCTGGCCACCCTGAAGATTTACCTGGCAGCCGGAACTATCGTTATTCCCTATATACCCATGCAGCAGGCGAAACAGTATTTGGAAAATATCCGTACAGCTATCGAAACTAATAAGTCACCCTGGTATTAGAATGCTTTGAAAATAAACTAGGACAAGCACCCGGTAGAGTCTTAGGATAAAAACATACTTGTTAAGTTTTCAGTAGCCAAACTTATTATTTAGGCTACTATTCCCTCAATGAGCAAAGAACTTACTTTCGAAGAAAAATACGCAGTTATCGGCCAGCAGGATAGTCGCTATGAGGGCGTGTTTATTACTGCCGTCAAAACTACCGGGATTTTCTGTCGCCCTTCATGTCGCGCGCGCAAACCCAAAGCAGAAAATGTCATTTTTTATCCAGGCCAACAGCAAGCGCTGCAAAATGGTTTTCGGCCTTGTAAGGTTTGCAAGCCGATGGAGGAAATGGGTGAGACTCCTGATTATGTGAAAGACATAATTATTGAGCTGCACAAAAATCCCTTCGACAGAATTAAGGATTATGATTTAAGGCAAAGGGGTGTTGAGCCAAGCCAAATCAGGCGCTGGTTTAAGAAACACCACAATATTACCTTTCATGCCTACCAAAGAATGCTGCGAATCAATGCGGCTTTCAATGATATTAAAAGCGGCAGTTCAATTACGACGTCGGCATTTTCCAGTGGCTATGATTCGCTGAGTGGTTTTAATCACGGTTATAAATCTATTTTTGGTGACTCTGCCAGTAACAACACAGACCAACAGATTATTAATATAGTCCGCTTTACAACGCCGCTTGGGCCGATGTTTGCCTGTGCTACTGAGAGTGGCATTTGTTTGCTCGAGTTTACCGATAGAAGAATGCTGGAAACGGAATTTAAGGATTTATGTAAACGCCTTAAAGCCGTTATTTTGCCGGGTAAAAATAAACACCTGGATCAGGTGCAATCTGAGTTAGCGGAATATTTTGCTGGCACACGCCAGCAATTTAATGTGGCGCTGGATACCCCAGGTACTGATTTTCAAACGGCAGTTTGGGATCAGTTGATTAAAATTCCCTATGGTGAAACCCGAAGCTACAAACAACAAGCCATTGCGATGAATAATCCCAAAGCCGTAAGAGCGGTAGCTTCTGCTAATGGCCATAACCGAGTGGGCATAATAATCCCTTGTCATCGAGTCATTGGGGCCGACGGTAGTCTGGTTGGTTATGGTGGCGGCTTGCATCGAAAACGTTGGTTATTAGATCTGGAAGCCGCCAGAAAAAATAATATTTAGACCGGTCGATAAGTCGCTCATACCTAATAGCTGTGACCACATGCTAACTTACGGCTACGGGCTGTTCGTGGCGGTTGCTCATAATGGCGCAAACCGAGTCATGCCGGGCTTCGGCCTGCCGGGCTCCGACCCGGTATCTCCAAAGGGATAGTAGAGTGCCCAATGAGATCCCGGCTCAAGGCCGGGGTGACATGGTTTTTTTAAGTTCCTACTAGTATTTGCCTGGATTGAAGATTGGTGTTCTCGACCACCCGGAAAAGTTAGCTGTCATTCCTGGCTCCGACCCGGTATCTCCAAAAGAGTATCCTCCTCCTCGGTTATTATTACCGCAAAGCAGGTCTAATAGATGCCTGTCCGCGGGCTTTATCAACAAGCACTGAAGTATCTGAGCAACAGCCGAAGGTCTCACTGACAACGATGGCAAGGCGAACTATAAGACGACTATGTCAGTGTGCTGGTGGGAAACACAGCTGTT
>CAXMRK010000300.1:0-5374 GCA_964195815.1 uncultured Acidimicrobiia bacterium
GATGGTCATGTCAGTTTCTTCGCCTGCAGGGGAGAAACTGATGTGTTATTCAATGTGCATCTGGATACGGTGCCAGTGACCGATGGTTGGCAAAGCAGCCCTTTTACACTAGAAATTCGGGAACAGCGCGCCTATGGGCGAGGCAGCTGTGATATCAAAGGTGCAGCGGCAGTTCTATTGGCATTGGCGGCAGATATCGATGAACCCATGGCCTTATTGTTTACCACCGATGAAGAAGGAGCCGCGGGTTGCTGTGTGCGTAACTTCTTACAGAGTGGCCAGGCGCAGCATTTTCGCCAGGTTATTGTGGCTGAGCCAACCATGATGCAGGCGACTTTCTCGCACCGAGGGTATCTTTCGGTATTCTGTGATTTTAGCGGTGAAGGAGGGCATTCATCATCTGCCAGAACTTTGTCAGATTCTGCAATCCATAGGTTTGGTATCTGGTTGAATCGTGCTTTGGCAATAGCTGCCAATGAGCGCAAAACTGAGGACGACCCGGGTGTTTGCTTTAATGTTGGCAGGGTAGAGGGTGGTGAAAAAAATAACATGATCGCTGAAGCAATATCTGTTTCCTGGAGCGCCAGAGTGCCTCCGGGTTCCAGTAGTAAGGCAATTTATCAGCAAATGCAGGCTGCCGCCGATGGTCTACCCGTGAATTGGCGGGTTTCGATGATGGCGCCAGCGTTACCTGCAGCGGGGCAAACAGATGCGCATGCTTGCAAATTTGCGGCTGCAGCAGATCTTGATCTTGGCCCTGCTGTGGACTTTTGGACAGAGGCCTCTCTGTTTTCTGAGTCTGGTTTACCGGCATTAGTATTGGGCCCTGGCAATATTGCTCAGGCGCACACTGTGGATGAATGGGTCAGTCTTGAGCAGCTACAGGTTTGCTATGACACCTATCTTAGGATTATTAGAAATGACAACTAAGATTCGCACAATAGTGCATGAAGTATTAGGACAGTTAAGTTCGAGCAAAGAGGCACGGCTGTATTTGCGACAGTTCAGTTCGGTCGATGCACCAAATTTTGCAGTGGTCAAAGTTGGTGGTGGCATTATTGAAGACCAGCTGGAAGAGTTGGCAGCAGCACTTGCATTTCTCTGGCATCTTGGTTTATTCCCGATCGTTTTGCATGGCGCGGGGTCACAATTTGATCAGGCACTAACTGAAGCAGGTGTTAAGACCACGCGGGTCGATGGGCTACGGGTTACTGATGAAGCGACGATGGCAGTGGTTCGACCGGTAATTTATCGTACCAACCGGAAATTGGTTGAAGCCCTGGAGCGGCACGGTGTCCGTGCGCAAGGCTTACAACATGGTGTATTTTCCTGTGACTATCTCGATCGGGACCGCTATGGTCTGGTAGGAAAAATCCGTTCAGTTGAGCTTGAAAGTATTCGAGACACAGTCAGTGCTGGTAGTTTGCCAGTGGTCACCTGTCTGGGTGAATCCTCTTCAGGACAAGTGCTCAATATTAATGCAGACATTGCAGCCCGGGAATTGGTGTGGGCGGTTGGCCCGCATAAAATTCTATTTATTACTCCGACAGGAGGATTGCTGGATGCAAATGGAGATTTGATTTCAGCAATTAGCTTAACCGAAGATTTTGATGAACTGATGCAACAACCGTGGGTGCATTCGGGGATGCGTCTGAAACTTGAGCAAATTCAGCAACTGCTTGAGCCTCTGCCGGCATCAGCTTCGGTTTCTATTACCTCGGTTGAGAATATGGCTAGAGAGCTGTTTACCCATATTGGTGCGGGCACACTGATCCGTAAGGGTGAGCAAATTTCTAAGCTAGTAAAATTGGATGTTGAACAAATGGGTATGCTCAGTAAATTACTTGAAAAGAGTTTTTCCCGTCAATTAAAACCCAGTTATTTTGAAAAGCTTGAATCACAAACCGTGCTTCTGGCGAGCAGTGGCCGTGCCGCTGCTATCATTATCGAAGGTCAGCATGGGGTTGCCTATCTGGATAAGTTCGCAGTCACTCCTGAAGCGCAGGGTGAAGGCCTGGGTGCGGCATTGTGGCAGCGTTTACACAGTGAATACCCGGTACTGTACTGGCGTTCTCGCAGGAGCAATCCAATCAATAGCTGGTATTTCCAGCAGGCAGAATTTTCCGCAAGAAATAATCTTTGGATTGGTTTTGCTTATGGTCTGCCAGATTATCTTAGCGCGGTCGAGTGCTTTGAGGATGCTTTTGAGCGTGAAGATGGCTGGTTAGCTTTGGACGCTCCAGAGGTTGTAATTCAATGATTCGTGTAGCAGTAATCGGTGCCCGGGGCTATGTTGGAGCAGAGCTGCTAAAGCTGCTGGATCAGCACCCAAAAGTTGAGATAGTTTCAGCCAGCTCACGTGCACACGCGGGTAAGCAGGTTGCAGGTGTTATTCAAGGTTTCAGGGATAGTCAGCTCAGTTTTTCCGAGCTTGATCCGCAAGCCGTTGCAGATTTGCAGCTGGATGTTTGTTTTCTGGCGCTGCCCAATGGTCTTGCTGAAGATTTTGTCAGTGCTATTGACCAGCAATCAAATTCAACTTTAATTATTGACCTCAGTGCAGATTATCGCTTTGATGATGCCTGGGTTTATGGCCAGCCAGAGCGACTGCGGGCATCCATTGCTGGCACCACGCGTATTGCAAATCCTGGCTGCTATGCCACCGGTGCACAACTCGGGCTCGCGCCATTGCTTGGTCTGCTAGCAGAGCCAGCGACGGTTTTTGGAATATCCGGTTATAGTGGCGCGGGAACATCGCCCTCGCGAAACAACGATCCAGAGGTATTGCAGGGAAACATAATTCCCTACAAATTAACCGATCACATCCATGAGCGTGAAGTGAGCAGGACGCTGGCAACGACTATTCGTTTCTCACCGCATGTGGCAAGTTTTTTCCGGGGTATTCATCTCTGTATTTCCGGAAAGTTATTGGAACCGTTAACTGCCTCAGAATTGGAGCAGTGTTTCAAGAGTTTTTATGCGGGTCATCGCTTGCTTAATATTAGCAGCGAGGCTCCGGAAGTGCGCGATGCGGCGGGTAAGCATAGTGTACAGATTGGCGGCTTTACTTCATCCGCTTATGAGGATGGGCATTTTGTATTGATTGTTACCCTGGATAACCTGCTCAAAGGTGCTGCAACCCAAGCACTACAAAATATGAATCTTGCACTGGCTGACAAGTTTAAGCTGAATGAATTTGATGGAATCGATTATGAGTGATAAAGCCGATAACAAAAATGTACTTTGGGCCGAAGAGACAACCCTTGCTCCCGGAGTTATGGAGTTCCTTGCCGGTGAGGATGTGGTTCTCGATCGACAGTTGTTTATCTATGATATTCAGGCCACCCAGGCGCACATAAAAGGTTTGAGCAGGATTCAGCTATTTACTGAAAAAGAGTCGGATATGCTGGTTGATGCACTGGATCAATTAGCAACAGAGTTCAGTGTTGGAGAATTCATTCTGGATCAGCGTTTCGAAGACGGTCACTCTGCTATTGAAGCCTACTTAACCGAACAGTTTGGTGATCTGGGTAAAAAAATTCATACTGGACGTAGCCGTAATGATCAGGTGTTGGTAGCCACACGTTTGTATATGCGTGACCTGCTGGATCAGGTTCGGCAGCAAACGCTTGCAGTTGCCAGCGTCTGTTTGCAACGCGCACAAGCGGATGAGTTTACCCCAATGCCCGGTTACACCCATCTGCAGCCCGCCATGCCTTCCAGTATAGGTTTATGGATGGGCGCCTTCGCAGAAGCCATGCTCGATAATGCTGAATGGTTGGCAGCGGTTAAAAAACAGATCAATATCTCACCACTGGGCGCCGCAGCTGGATTTGGAGTGAGTTTGCCACTGGATCGGGAAGGGGTAGCAAAAGAGCTTGGCTTTGAGCGTGTCCAGTTAAACACGATGTACGTGCAAAACTCCCGTGGCAAGTTCGAGTTAATGGCTTTGCAAGCTATTGACCAGGTGATGCTTGATGTCCGCCGTTTGGCCTGGGACCTCAGCCTGTATTCAAGCGCTGAGTTTGGGTTTGTGAAAATGGGTGAGGGCTACAGTACTGGCTCATCAATTATGCCGAATAAATCCAACCCCGATGTGGTTGAAGTATTGCGTGGGTCAGTCGCAGTTGTTGAAGGGGCAATCTCTGAGCTGCAAGGCCTGCTGTCATTACCGTCAGGTTACCAGCGAGACCTACAACTGACTAAGGCACCGTTGTTACGAGCATTTACCATGGCGACACAGGCGCTAGGGATACTCCCTGGATTAATTGCTGGAATCGAGTTTGACCGCGATAGAATGCAGCAGAAAATCACTCCTGAAATGTTTGCCACCGACCAGGCAATAAAATTAGCCAGCGAGGGTATCTCCTTCCGTGATGCTTATCTACAGATGAAACAGCCATCAATGGAACAGCACGAGATAAATGCAAGCCGCTCAATTGCCGAACGGGTGTCATTAGGAGCTCCAGGCAAGCTTGGATTGGAAATAATTAATGATCGATTAATCAATAGCTTGAAAGTTCGCTAAAAATTAGTTTAATTTATCTGCATAAAAGTGTTGACAGAGTTTCAGTGACCTCTATAATGCGCATCCCAGCCAGCAATAAACGCTTTCAGGTGGTCCGGAATAACCTTTTTATAAGGTGAAGAAATAAACCGGATTATGGGCATTGCCCAAACACAAAATAATTAAATATTAATTGCTTTTTGTGTTGACTCCCTGAGATCCCGTTGTATAATGGTCGGCCCGATACGCGAAATGCATTTCGGCAAAGAATTCGTTCTTTAACAATTACAGGTAACTTGTGTGGATGCTCGTGTTTTGTATGATGCAAAAACGAGTATCCCAAACCTAGATAATAACGTTAGTTATAATTCTGGAGTTTGGAGATAACTCATCTTGAAAGACTTAGGTCGAGAGACCGAAAACCTTTAAACTGAAGAGTTTGATCCTGGCTCAGATTGAACGCTGGCGGCATGCTTAACACATGCAAGTCGAACGGAAACGATGTGAACAATTACTTCGGTATGAGTGATCAGGCGTCGAGTGGCGGACGGGTGAGTAATACGTAGGAATCTACCCAGTAGCGGGGGATAGCCCGAAGAAATTCGGATTAATACCGCATACGCTCTACTGAGGAAAGCGGGCCACTTCTTGAAAGCTCGCACTATTGGATGAGCCTACGCCAGATTAGCTAGTTGGTAGGGTAAGAGCCTACCAAGGCAACGATCTGTAGCTGGTCTGAGAGGATGATCAGCCACACTGGGACTGAGACACGGCCCAGACTCCTACGGGAGGCAGCAGTGGGGAATATTGGACAATGGGCGCAAGCCTGATCCAGCAATGCCGCGTGTGTGAAGAAGGCCTGCGGGT
>CAXMRK010000301.1:0-4120 GCA_964195815.1 uncultured Acidimicrobiia bacterium
TTTTCTGAGGCCATAACTGCAATAAGTATCATTTCACGACGTGGAAGACTGGCTCCGTATTTAAGTCGAGAACCTGTGAGTTGCACCAGATCGCGGTCTTCCCGACTCACTGTAATTCTCTCATCTAAATCCAGGTTTGAATCGAGAATAACCATTGCCGTCATCAGCTTGGTTATTGAGGCAATAGGTCTAATGGTATCTATATCTTTACCGTAAATAACATTACCATCGGCATTAATAACTAATACTGAGGCCGAACGTAAGTCCGGGTTTCCTTGGAGACCAGTAAAGTTTGATGCTTGAAGCTGCGCTGAGAGGACCATTCCCATAGCTACTAAAATCAATACCATCATTGCCTTAACATGGCCCATTAATTTTCTCCTAACTATGCTTATTGCAAAATTCAATTGGCAAGTATATTGCCTCAGTTGAGGTAAATTCACCAGAGCTATTATCAACCAGTGAACCCACGCCACTCTCTCCTCGTCCGTTGTTTGCTTTACACTAACTAAAATTTCATCGATCAACGACCAACATATTTATGAACTCAAGCCTATTCAGTATCACCAACATAATAGTTGCCCTAACCTGCCTAATATCTATTGGCCTGATGCAAAACAGAGAGGGGAAATTTAGTTTAATTTTTCACCCGCTTAGTATTAAAAAAAACAAGCAATGGTATCGCTTTGTAAGTTCCGGTCTTATCCATGCAGATATGACCCATTTGTTGATCAATATGTTTGTACTTTGGTCGTTTGGAAATGCCATAGAAGCCTATTACTATCCAGAATTCCTGGGCGAGCACACTACTATTAAATACCTTGCTTTGTATTTTGGTGGCATTATTGTGTCGTCAATTCCCAGCTATTTTCGGCATAACAATAATCCAGCTTATGCTGCATTGGGGGCATCTGGCGGAGTATCGGCGGTTGTCTTTGCGGTAATCATGTTTGCTCCCTGGCAAAATTTGTATTTGTACGGGGTCATTGCAATACCACAGATATTGGCCGGTGCAGCCTACCTGTATTATTCGTGGTACAAAGATAAAAAAGGCGCAGACAATATAGGCCATATGGCGCATTTCACTGGGGCTATTTGGGGGTTTTTATTTACCGGCTTTATGAATTTTGATTTATTCAGCAGGTTTGTTCAGAAAACCCTGGAAGGCCCAGCCTGGTTTTAAACCCACTTATTGTTGCCATACCAACTCGCCATCTAGCCAGGTCTGCACGACCTTTATCTGTGGAATTTCCGCCGCATCTACTTGCATAATATCTCGATCAAGAACAATAAAATCAGCCCGTTTGCCAACTTCAAGTGAACCTACCATTTGTTCCATAAATCCGGCATATGCAGCATCAAGTGTAAACCCACGCACAGCTTCTTCACGGCTCAATAGTTGCTCTGGATACCAGCCCTCATCGGGCCAGCCTTTTTGATCCTTACGGGTTACCGCAGCATAGATACCGAACATTGGATTCACTGCCTCAACCGGAAAGTCTGAACCCAGAGCCAGCCGAACCCCGCTATTGAGCATAGAACGCCAGGCATAAGCATATTTAATCCGCTCATCTCCTAATCTATCGGTGGCCCAATACATATCACTGGTAGCGTGAGTGGGTTGCATAGCAGCAATAATATCCAGTTTTGATAATCTGGGGATATCTTCTGCTGTTAATGTTTGCGCGTGTTCAATGCGGTGCCTGCCTGGATTGTCAGGGTGTTTTTTCATAGCTGCTTCAAGAGCATCTATCGCCACCCGATTACCGCGATCACCGATTGCATGGACAGCAGCCTGGAAACCACAATCCAAAACCTTATCGATCATTGTTTCAAGATCTGCTGCCGGCATAAATAACAGGCCGGAGTTGCCCGGATCATCCGAATAATCACTTAACAGCGCCGCGCCACGACTACCCAAAGCACCATCAATATACAATTTTGCTGAACGCATAAACAGACGCTCAGAACTATCTTTGAATACACCTTGTTCACATAACCAATCCAGTGTTTTACCAGCACCACTGGTCATTGCATAAACTCGGGTCGGGAATTTATTGTCTTTAATTCGCTGGTGATACAAATCCAAAATTTGTTTGTTAATGCCCGGATCATGTACACCAGTCAGCCCAAGACTGACCATTTCCCGCAACGCGAGATCCAGTGATAACTGCAATAAGTCAATTGAAATTTCCGGTATTGTATTATCGACCAGGGACATTGCAGCATCAATCAGAATACCCGTTGCTTGCCCATCGCTATCGCGATGAATACTGCCTCCTTGAGGTTGCCAGTCACCGGATAAATCCTGATCCGCCATGGCTAATGCGGCACTATTAGCCCAGCCGGCATGCCCATCAATACGGCGTAGCCAGACTGGTCTATCGGGAAATTCCCGATCCAGATCAGCACGGCTTGGAAAATCCTGAATTACCCAGTCATTCTGATCCCATCCACGTCCCAGCAACCAATCGCCTGGAGATAATTTCCCCGCATGCTCATGTAATTTACTGATTACATCCTGCTTGCCAGTTGTTCCCTGTAACTGTGCCTGAGATAAACTCAAAGCAAGTCCATACAAGTGGGCGTGAGAATCGATCAAACCGGGAAGAACCGTTGCTCCCTTTAAATCGATCCTTTTTGCAGTTGGATATTTTTCTTGCAGTTGCTCCAACTTACCGACGAGCTTTATCTCACCATTGCTGTTGAATACCATCGCCTCTGCAGATGAAAAATCACTATCCACCGTATAAATTTTTGCATTATGGATCAGGGTTTGCTCTGGGTCTTTAGTTACAGGTGTAACAGAAGCCACATCGTTTACCGGCTGCTGATCACAGGCGACTGTAGATAACAAAATGAATAACAAACACAAATGCTTCAACAAGGACTCACTCCAGAAGTATCGAAATTTACACAACAAACGTTAAGTTTACCATCAGAGAATTGAGGGTTGTGTAGCTATATTATTTAGGTTAGACCAAGTCAGGGGGTTTTAACTAATTCGGGATTAATTATCAGAAAAAGATCACTCAAGTGAGTGTGTGCTCTATATCTAGATGATGCTCCAATGAAAACCAAAACATGTGTTACCCAAAATTTCCCAAAGTGATGTTTTTTTAACACATCAAAAATTCATGAAGGCTGTTTAGAATATGGTGCCGACAAGAGAACTTGAGCCTCTGACCTACCGATTGCGAATGCGTATCAACATTATCTTAAATACATGTGAAATTTCAACAATATAGCGCTTAAATCCTGTAACACTCTGACCTTTTATCTTTGAATCAATATGCTGTACACTTAGACGCGCTGGTGGGGATCAACCGGGGATCAACCTCAAATAAACGGGAATGACACTCTACCTCTGTTTCTTTTGACCTTCTATCCGGGACCCCCAAAATGCTAAAAAGATATCTGCTAATTATCCTGTTACCTTTACTGTTTCTAAACTGTAAACCCCTTGCTGCTTCAGAATGCACCGAAGGTATACCTGCGGATGCCACGGGACCTGTTGTCAATCTGCTTTTTGATGGCGTTGGTTTGATCGTGACCCATTTTACGATCTCTGGAGTCGCAGTTGTCGATACTTGCCTCGTCACGGTGCCGATTAGCTTGAGGTTGATAGCGGATATTTCTGGAAGTGGGTTTGAACAGACAGACATCCTGGGGGAGGACTTAAGTGTCCTCGGTTTAAGTCCAAATTCCGATCCGGACTGTAACATCAAGGGTGGCACGGCAACCTATAATGTACCTGTTGACACCTATAACCTATGGGCTGCCGATGGCACAATCGATCTGTATATCGACACAGACCCTGACATTGATAACATCTGTGCGAATTCAACAATTCAAGGATCAATCGTTTGGCCCACTACCGGCCTAGAGGCTGAAGGGTTTATCAATTCCACAAGTGGTGGCTTTGGTTTTCCCGATGGCTCTATTCAGACGACCGCTTTTCAGGGTTCAGGCTCAGTGGGGATCGGAGAAGTCAACTCCAATGAAGTGCAACTACGTGTCTCCGGCGAGTGCCCGGTAGGATCAAGCATCGCGGTAATCAACGAAAATGGAAGTGTTGTCTGTCAATTGAACAGGAAAAGCTACTATACCGAATTGAGTA
>CAXMRK010000302.1:0-3662 GCA_964195815.1 uncultured Acidimicrobiia bacterium
GTACTGGTGTTGGATGGTAAACAACTGGAAACAATAGCAATCAGAATTGATGGTCGCTTGTTGAAGACCGATGAGTATTCAATCAACGGTGAGCAAATGACCATTACTGGACTGCCCGATGATTTCATTTTTGAGGCTGAAGTGGTTATCAATCCAGCAGCCAATACCGCTTTGGAGGGATTGTATCAGTCGGGTGATTTCCTCTTAACTCAGTGTGAAGCTGAAGGATTTCGTAAAATTACCTGGTACCCTGATCGCCCGGATGTGATGGCGCCTTTTAATGTCACAATCAATGCCAGTAAAGCAGAATTTCCAGTGTTACTTTCAAATGGCAACCCATTGCATGCTGAAGATCTTGATAACGGCCGTCACCGGGTTGTATGGCAGGATCCTCACCCCAAACCTGCTTATTTGTTTGCATTGGTTGCAGGCGAGTTGGAGTTTATCGAAGATCATTTCACCACTGCAAGTGGGCGTCTTGTGAACTTAAGGGTTTATGTTGAAAAAGAAAACATCGGCCAGTGTGATCACGCCATGCAGTCTCTCATCAAGTCGATGCGCTGGGATGAACATATGTTTGGTCTGGAATACGATTTAGATCATTTCAATATTGTTGCTACCAATGACTTTAATATGGGAGCAATGGAAAACAAAGGCTTGAATATTTTTAATACCAAGTATGTTCTCGCTGTTCCTGAAACGGCTACAGATTTTGATTTCCAGGGTGTTGAGGGCGTGATAGCGCATGAATATTTCCATAACTGGACGGGTAATCGGGTCACTTGTCAGGACTGGTTCCAGTTAACTTTAAAAGAAGGTCTTACTGTGTATCGGGATCAGGAGTTTTCTTCTGATATGCAGTCGCGTTCAGTCAAATTAATTGAGGATGTCCGCTTTTTACGTGCCATGCAATATCTCGAAGATGCGGGGCCGATGGCTCATTCAATCCGTCCGGATCAATATATTGAAATAAATAATTTTTATACCAATACGGTTTATCGTAAAGGGGCACAAATAATCCGCCTGTATGAAACTTTACTCGGTAGAGATGGTTTTCGACGGGGCATGGATCTTTATTTTGAACGGCACGATGGTCAAGCTGTTACTTGTGATGATTTTCTGGCAGCAATGAGTGATGCTAACAACTATGACCTCAGCTTGTTTTCCCGCTGGTACTCACAATCAGGAACACCTGAAGTAACAGCTGAAGGAAATTATGATGCTGAAAAACGTGAATACCATTTAAGTTTGAGCCAAATGACGCCAGCAACGGCTGATCAGAAAGAAAAACAAGCATTATTGATCCCCGTGCGCATGGGTTTATTAAACTCAGCAGGTGAAGAATTGATGCTCCAGCTTGAGGGCGAGCAGCAGGACGGGAAAGAACAAATATTGCTCCTGGATTGTGCCAGCAAAACTTTTGTTTTTACCCAGATCAATGAGCCTCCAGTGCCTTCTTTGCTGCGTGGTTTTTCAGCTCCAGTAAAACTACATTATGCTTATAGTTCAGCTGATCTTGCTTTGCTTATGGCGCATGATAGTGATGATTTTGTGCGTTGGGAGTCATCAATACGCTTATCACTAATGCTGATAGCTGAGCAAATTCAAACACCAACAGATCTCTCACAGACTGATTTAGGCAATAGTCTGATTGCCGCATTTCGGGCACTGTTAACAAATCCGGACCTGGATCCTGCTTTAGTGGCCGAAGCGCTAACATTGCCTGGTGAAGACTATATTGCTGAACAGATGGCTGTTATAGATGTTGATGCCGTGCATGCTGCCAGAGAGCAAGTGATGCGCTTTATTGGTGTTTCATTAGAAGATGAATTTAGTCAACATTATCTGGCATTGAACGATCCCCAGGCATACAGTAAAGATGCAGCCGCGATTGGCCGTCGTGCTTTGAAAAACCGCTGCCTTGCATATATTGCCGCCAGTGGGGATTTCTCCAGGGTGGATGCTCAGTTGGCAGCAGCAGATAACATGACGGATACTATGGCGGCATTAACACTTCTAGTGCATGCCAAAGCAGGTTCAGCTGCAGAGGCATTATCAGTATTTGAAATTAAATGGCAATCTGAAGCGCTGGTGATGGATAAATGGTTTGCGTTACAGGCCACAACAGCTGATGTGGATACCGTGTCATCTGTGGAAAATTTACTAACACATCCTGCGTTTTCGCTAAATAACCCAAACAAAGTTCGCGCATTATTGGCTAGTTTTGCCATGGCTAACCCGATTGGTTTTCATGCTGCAGATGGTCGCGGTTATCGTCTCTTTGCGGATCAGGTGATCCAGTTGAATGCTATTAATCCTCAGGTCGCTGCACGCATGGCTGCTGCGTTTAATCAATGGAAGCGCTTTGATCCTAAACGCCAGGAGTTGATGAAGGCGGAACTGAGGCGGATAGCGGATGTTGCAGATTTGTCACCTAATGTCTATGAAATCGTCACTAGCGCACTGGCATAATCAGGTTTAAAACCGGGCTGATACTCAGCCCGGATTAACTTTCACGTATAGCCCGTACCAGCATATCCCGGGACAAAGTTGCTTCCGCACGGGAAGGGAATTTTGCGCTTATTCGAGTATCGCCACCGAAACCAACATTAAACTGAACTCCCTCATTATTGTCGGCATTAAACAGTCCGGTTACAAATAGGACTTTATCCAGCACCAGTGTATAGCCCTGCAGATTATAAGTTTTACTACTCATTGTGTTTATCCCAATATTCTGGTCGCTGTGTGCGCATTGCCTAGTCAGTGACCAACTGTTTTGTTGCTTTTTGATTGTCGCCTGCGATAGCTGTCAGTATTGATCCGCCAATTACCATAAATGTACCAATCCAACCAAATAAATCAATTTTTTCTGCACCCATTAACTGTGGCAAGTAGTGGTGAAGGATAGCTCCTGCCGCAATTGTTCCAAGCGGTGTCAGGGAAACAATCGCACTCACCCTTGAGGCTTCCCAGTGATCCATTGCTTCAGCAAATGCTCCATAGGCGACTAACGTATTAATAGCGCAAAACCCAACTACCCACCAATGCAGACCATCAAGCTCGAGCAAAGTTGCCGGTGCGCTTGCTGGTAACAGCGTGATGCTGGCAAAAACATACATAAATGTCATTGTAGACAAGGAAGATATATCACGTAAAAGCTGTTTTTGTGCCAAGGCATAAATTGCCCAGACAATTGAGGCAACAATAATGAATACAATCCCGGTCTGGTAACTGGATATATTACTCACCATCAAGTCGAGTTGGTCTTTGAAAAATAATACCAGCCCGGTAATCAGGCTGAAAAACCCCAGCCACTGCCAGCGATTATATTTTTCATGGAAAAGTACAATACCGCCCATTGCCAACAGTGCGGGCGCTAGCTGAATGATGACCTGGGCATTAGCTGGCGTTGTTTTTTCCAGACCCAGGAGATAAAAGATATAGTTACCAGTCAACATCATCGCTGCCAGCAACATCAGGCCCCACATTGATTTGCTGAGTTTGAATATTTCCCCGCGTAAGTTTTTCCTGCTGAGCAGGAAAGCGAGTGAAATAACCGCTGCAATTAGAAAGCGGATCCAGGTTAAGGTCATGGGATCAACCACTTCAAGGGCAATTTTTAACGCAGGTGCCAGCGTCGCCCAGGAAATCATAGTGGTTGA
>CAXMRK010000303.1:0-5336 GCA_964195815.1 uncultured Acidimicrobiia bacterium
CACCTTAAAAACAAACGCATATATAAACCCAGTATCCTGTATGAAATATCCGAGCCAGAAGTGTAAAATACTATCTTTAATAAACGACTTTCAATATAGTCAATCATAATTCGTAATTATACTTGTAATCTCATGCTGCCATGAAAACAGACGCTATTGAAAATCAGATCCGTGAAAGCTGTGACTTCGTCATGGTCAAACACGAGCTGGTAGAGCTGTTAGCAGCCATAGCCGCTCGCCAACAACGGAGTCCAATTGAGAAAGACCTGGAAACCGGCGCGCGATTTATCTGCGATTATATTGAGCAAGTTCCCTATATGATCAAGATTGCAGTTACTGCGGCTACCACTGTGGGGCTTGAGAACGAAATTGATTGCATTTTAAAAGCCGTACTCTCCTATTGGGATAATGACGATGATGTTATTCCTGACCATATGGGGGTCATCGGGCTAATGGATGATGCCTACTGTTCACTGTCCCTGCTGCAATCAGTTTCAGATCACTACCGCCTGCAAACTGGCAAATTTCTGTTTCCTGCTGACCTTACCACTGCGAATCACGCCATGCGGGAAATCATCGGTGAACCCTATGCGGCCGAGCTCGATCGGTTTATTTTCACCACAATCAATGACGCCTCGGTAATGGATGCAGTAAAGACCCTCGCAGACCAGGAAAAACAACTGCACTTTGATATGCAGGGCACCATCTGGAGCCACGACTCGGCCGAAGCTATTGACGTCACTTCTCTCAAAGCTCTGGGCTTATTGTAAACGTCCTATTTTCAGCAGCGGCAACCTACTCTTTTAAGCGTATTCGGCAAAAGCCTCTCTGGTCAGATTACGCCCATCTTTTTCTGCTACCACTATATTGTCTTCCATACGGATGCCTCCATAAGGTCGCAGATAATCTATGAGCTCCCAATTTACCGCCCCGGCATTTTCTGAAGCTTTCAGTTTAGCCAGCAAGCTATCAATAAAATAGACACCTGGCTCAATGGTCAGAACATTTGAGGTTTCCAGGACTCTGGTAAGACGCAAAAATGGGTGTCCATCCGGACGCGGCAGATCTTCACTCTGGTTATCGATCAAACCGGCAACATCATGGGTCTGTAAACCCAGATAATGTCCCAGACCATGTGGTAGAAAAGTGCTGCTGATACCTTTTTCCACTGCTGTTTCCGCAGCTACTTTCAAAATCCCAAACTGCTGCAGTAATGCCGCAATTTCATGATGTGCACGCACATGCAACTGTCGATAATCCACCCCGGTGACTGCCGCAGCAGACAGACGCAACTCCAGTTCGTTCATACCTGTGAGTAAATCCGCAAACAAACCGGTATCGTGCGTATAGGTACGGGTAATATCCGCTGCATAACCATTATAGGTTGCACCAGCATCGATAAGAAAAGTACGCCGCTGATCCGGGCTTGTAAGATCCTTTCCCTGATAGTGCAGGGTTGCCGCATGCTCGTTGAGGGCGACAATACTGCCATAGGGCATTTCATGCTCCTGCTGCCCAGCTGTCCGACAATACGTCATATCAATTTCAAATTCTGACTCGCCAGCAAAAAATGCATCTCTGGCAGCATTATGTGCACGCGCTGCAATTTTATTAGCTTCAGCTATACAGGCAATTTCCCAATCTGTTTTTATAGTGCGATCAAGATGTAAGCGATTCATCAGCGCCTGTGGGTTCAGGCTAACGTCGCCTACCCCAAGTCGGTCCTCAATTTCTCCGATCATAACAGTATGCTTACCGTTTACAATTTCACGTGCCGGCAAGGGATGGCTGATTGATTTAATTTCAAAATGGTCTGCCCACCAGCTTTCCGGGTCAGTTGGCGGCGCATACCAATAATCTGTCGGTTGATAATAATAAAGCACCGGTTTTTTACCCTGACGTAGCTGCAACCAGCACTCGGCATGATGGGTTAATGGTAACCATGCCATAAAATGTGGATTCGGCTTAAAGGGGTAGTGGTAATCATCCAGAAATGCTGTTATTTCAGCCCCGGACCAAATCAATAATTCATCATAAGCACTTGCCTCAAGTGCCGACTCCAGCTGTTGCTGTCTGCGGCTTACATGGTCAGAAAATAATGCTTTGGCATTGGTAATCATTGAGCTTCTCCGGAGCGATATAGACTGTTAGAATAATACCCTTTAATTGGAACCATATGGGCTTAGCGGTAAAGTTGAGCCGCGTATACAGGCAGTTTATCTATGTCCATCGCCCTCTACAACACCAAGACACGAAACAAAGACCTTTTTACCCCAATTAATCCTCAGCAGATTACTATGTATGTTTGTGGGCCAACCGTTTATAACTTCGCCCATATTGGTAATGCTCGGCCCGCCGTTATTTTCGATTTACTGCGCCAGGTTCTGTCCGTTCAATATCCTGAAGTACTGTATGCTCGAAATATTACGGATGTTGACGACAAAATTAATCAGGCTGCTGCTGAACAGGGAATCCCTATTGCTGATATTTCATCTCGTTATGCTGATGCCTACCGCGCTGATATGCTAGCACTAGGAGTGCAACCACCCGACATTGAACCTCATGCCACCGCACATATTGCTGAAATCATAAAAATGATTGAGCAATTAATCAGCAGTGGGCATGCTTATGAAGCGAAGGAACATGTACTCTTTTCGATCGAGAGTTTCTCTGATTACGGCAAACTATCGGGTCGTAAAATCGAAGATATGATTGCCGGTGCAAGAATTGAAGTGGCGCCATTCAAACGCCACCCCGCTGATTTCGTGCTCTGGAAACCATCAACTAAACCTCAGCCCGGCTGGGACAGCCCCTGGGGATGGGGTAGACCTGGCTGGCATATTGAATGCTCAGCTATGGCAGAAAAACACCTTGGAAAAACAATAGATATTCATGGTGGCGGCCAGGATCTGGTATTCCCACACCATGAAAATGAAATTGCTCAAAGTGTCTGCGCCCATGCTGGTGCCACTATGGCAAATTATTGGCTTCACAATGGCTTTGTAACTGTTGAAAAGCGCAAGATGTCGAAGTCGCTTGGTAACACTACCACTGTGCACGATTTGTTAAAAACCTGGCCGGGCGAAACCCTCCGCTACCTACTATTAACTGCCCATTATCGGCAACCATTAGACTGGTCAGATACTGAAGTTGCGCGTTGCCAGAAAACTCTGGAACGCATTTACACAGCCCTGCGTTCGGTTAAAGAACTCAATCTGGAACTGAAAGTTGCGGATAAAATACCTGCTGAATTTTTAGCTACCTTAAACGACGACCTCAATACCCCTATGGCGCTTGCAGAACTTAGTGCTTTAGCACGCAAAATTGGCAATTCGAATACTCCAGAAGAAAAGCAACTCGCAGCTGCAGATCTGCTTGCTGCCGGAGCACTCATTGGGCTACTCCAACACGATCCCGCAGAGTGGCTCAGTGCAAAAAGCGTTGAGAGCAATGCAGCAGATACCGAGACAATACAATCTATGGTTGATGCCAGAGATGCTGCGCGTGCGAACCGTGAGTTCGCAGAAGCAGACCGTCTGCGCGATGCATTACAGGAAATGGGTGTCAAACTTGAAGACAGTTCTACAGGAACTCGCTGGCGATTATGAAAGCAAGCATAGATGATACACAGCAAGAGATTGTTGATACTTTTGAGTTATTTGATGAGTGGATGGATCGCTATCAATACTTAATAGATATAGGCAAACAATTACCACCCCTTGATCCTGCTGAGATGATTGCTGGCAACCTCGTCAGCGGTTGCCAGTCGCAGGTATGGCTAGTTGCGTCAGGTGATTGCAATAAACTCGAATTTCGTGCCAATAGCGATGCTGCAATTGTCTCTGGCCTGGTCGCTTTATTACTGCAGATCTACTCTGAACGCAGTGCCAAAGAGATTCTTAATTCACGCCCCTGGTTTGTAGAAAAAATTGGCCTTTCAGAGCACCTTTCCCTAAGCCGTGCCAATGGTTTGGCAAGTATGTTGGCGCGTATTCAGCAATATGCCAACTCCGTAGTTGGCTAGCAATGAGATGTATTAATAACTAAAGAATCTTACTATCCGCTAAAGCTTGACTGCACTGGTCTAAACTTCAAGCGCATAAAAAAGCCCCGCCATTGGCGGGGCTTTTTATATCTCTTAGTAACGCTTAAAACTTAGCGATCAAGAACAATCAGTTCTACACGACGGTTGTCTGCGCGACCTTCTTCATTATCATTGCTAGCGATTGGACGAGCTTCGCCATAACCTCTAGCAGTCATACGGCTAGAATCAATACCTTTAGCCAGCAGATAATCACGTACGCTGTTAGCACGACGTTCTGATAAATTCTGGTTATATGATTCTGAACCAACGCTATCAGTGTGGCCAGCTACTTCAACAATTACACTACCGTGTGTTGCGAGCAATTCAGAAGCTGAATCAAGTTTTGCAGTTGCACTTGATTTCAAAGTTGCGCTGTCAAATTCGAAGTTAACATTACGCAGATCGATTACTGCTTCAATTTCACAACCATCCAGGTCTACAACTGCACCCGCGCGCGTGTCAGGGCATTTGTCGCGAGAGTTAGGTACACCGTCACCATCGCTATCAAGTGAACAACCGTACTGGTCTACTGCAACGCCAGCTGGAGTATTTGGGCAACGATCACGGCTATTTGGTACGCCATCACCATCAGCGTCGCCATCTTCTATCACTGCTGCAACAGCCGCTACAACAGCTGCGCGTGGATCTTTACCAAATTTATAATTCAAGCTGGCTTTGACAATAAAGTCAGCAAAAGAAGATTCTGTGCGAATTGAAGTATCGTCACTTACAAAACGATAATCAGCTTCTGCACGAGCAAACCAGTGGCTACGTGGGCCCCAGTCACTCTGGAAACCAACACCAAGAGTGGCGCTAAGGCTAGTGTCACTATCCAGCATATGGTCATGCTTGGTACCGCCAAAGCCAAAGGCTACGAAAGGACGGAAACCGTCATCTTCGCCAAAGTGGTAACGACCAATCAGTGAAAGGTCACTCATGTCAACTTCGCCTGTTGCTCCACGGAGACCATTTGCCTCGATAAATGCCTGGGTAAAGTTGGGATTGTTTAAAAATCTTGTATATTCAACATCAAAACTTAAGTTCTCAGTAAAGAACCGACCAACATTAAAACCGTAAATCAATGATGAATCATCTTTGGTGCGACGATCATCATCCAGGTAGTAAATGCCACCAGATATGCCAGCATAGGTTCTACCATCGGTATATTCACCGGACTGGACTACAGAACTTGCCAACAAAGCAATTACAAATAACGCTAAAAGGGCTTTAGTTTTCACAGTTTATCTCACTT
>CAXMRK010000304.1:0-13377 GCA_964195815.1 uncultured Acidimicrobiia bacterium
TATTGGAAGTGGTTACGAATCTGGAAATACTGTTGAACTATGGTTTCCGGCATATGTGGCTGGGAGAATGTAGCCACTAAGTTGGCATTCGGATCAATCAGAAAAATTGCACTGGTGTGGCTTACCTGATACACCCCGGGTGCTGTCTCCGGATCAATGATATAGCCCGCACTGCATTGTTGGGCAAACTTGTCTAACTCATTTTTACTACCTGTTACTCCAATAAAGTCTGGGTTGAAAAAGGTTATATATTCAGCCATTTTTTCGGGTGTGTCGCGTTTGGGATCAACCGAAACAAACAGGGTTTGGGTATCTTTTGAATCGCCACTGCTATCAAGGTGTTTATCGACAGCCTTGAGGATGGAAAGTGTCATTGGGCAAACATCAGGGCATGAGGTATAGCCAAAAAACACAAAGGTCCACTTGCCGCTGAGTTGCTCAGTAGTGAAAACAGTTCCATCGTGTTTGACCAGTTCCATTGCAGACAGGGGCCTTGGTTCAGGTCGGAGTACACCTAATAATTCAGGTGGAGCTGTAAGCGGTGCGGTGCGGGAATTCCAGAACGAAAAAGCCATTACGGCAAGCAGTAGTAACAGACTAAAAAGAAAAAAAGTCCCGAGTGGGGTTATTTTTTTTGTTGTGGTCGAATCGGTATTCACTATTTCTTATTCCATTCTTTGGCTGCCCAGCGGATAAAAGCTATCAGCACGATAATATTTATAATGATTCCAATGACGAAAAATCCTGCCATATCCATGCTTGAAATAACTCCTGTAGAACCTTTTAAGTATGAAATTTTCAGGCAGCCCAGCGACTCCATTATTCTCTGATCAGTGTAATTGAACTAATCACTATTGTCAGAGCTTTCTGTCTTATTGAAGATGACTTATGCCATATTGATTAAACAAGAAGTATAAGGTTAAACTATTTGGGACGGTTCAAAGAGGGGAATTGTGATGTTACGAATAGTCTTGTTTTTAAGCCTGGTTCTAAGTTCGTTAACAGCCTCAGCGCAGATGCTTGGGGAAGCAGAACAGGAGCTAAGATATAATGATCAGCAGCAACAATTGCTGGATATCGCTATCTGGCTACAGGATCAGGGTTATACCCAGAGCAGTCTAATTTTTGCACTCAGTTCACTAAGATTGCTGAAAAATCCTCCAATAGAAAAAATTCTACATGTAATCACTGGTGCTATACAGTCATCTACGCTGGGTAAGTCTGACTGGAATCGACTAGCAAATTTTTGCCGAAAAGAAATGTATATTCGAGCAAAGACAGATCAATATATTGCATGGTGCGAGAAAAACAGCATCTTGAAGAGATACGCAATACAGGATTCTGATAATGCCTATGGTTATTTATATCAGATACCTAATGCCCCTGAAAAACCGTATAACCCAACAAATAGAGCGCTGTTGCAAAAAGCTGCAGCAGCAAAGTATGCGACTGATTATTATGGCTATGGTTTGCAAGGTTATATTGCACACCTGCGAGAATATTATCGCTCACACACGGTTGATGCTTTATTTTCTCCGTTTAATGTTGAGTTCAGCAACAAAGAAGACGAGTTTATTTCCCAATTTACTACAGCTACCATAGCTTTCTATGTTGCGCGTACAAACCAAATTGGAGTGCTTTGCAGAAAGGATTATATAGAGAAACAGGCGGGTTTTGATGAAGCTATAGTTGCAGACTGTATACGGCTGGTGGAATTAATCCGCTCGGAGAAAAACACTCAACTAGATAGATTTATTGCAAATGCTCTAATTGCAACACTTAGCCAACCAGGTTCCGATGAACAGTTGGAAGCCGAAAGGCGGCGTATTTCAGATAGGCTAGCGGCACAGTGCCTGGAAGAGTGGGGTCAACAGCATAGGACAGAACCTATTGAAATTATACAACTGGGAGTATTTCTAAAAATGCTGCCGCTACTTGAATCAATGGGTGAAGTCCAGGCTCTGGCTGCAGCCTCAGATATTTACTTTGCGCCATATCAGCACGCTGGTGACCCAAAACCTTCAAGCTGTCTACTGTTACAAGACCTGGATATTGAAACTGCCAGGAAAATGCAGGCAGACAGCGATTAATAACAAAAATACCTCGCCATTCTGAGGTTCCGGAATATTTGATATGGTATTGCTCTAAGGGTATAAACTGCCTACCAATTAATACCTTTCAATACCATTTTCACCAGACACTAGAACCGTATCCGCATTTCGCAAAGCAAAAATACCGCAAGTAACTACACCGGGGATATTGTTAATTTTGCGCTCCATACCTGCAGCATCAACCAGATCCAGATTATGCACATCCAATATCCAGTTACCATTATCGGTGACAAAGTTCTCGCGCCATTCTGGCTGCCCACCCATGGCAACTAATTTACGTGCCACCAGTCCGCGTGCCATGGGGATCACTTCTACAGGTAAGGGAAATGCCCCCAGAACTTTAACTTTCTTGCTTTGATCTACGATGCAGATAAATTTCCTCGCGGCTTCAGCAATGATTTTTTCGCGGGTTAAAGCGCCACCACCACCTTTGATCAGGTAACGATTTGCATCGAATTCATCAGCGCCATCAATATACAGGTCCAACGGGCCAGCTGTGTTTAGGTCCAAAACTGTAATTCCGATTTCCTGTAGGCGCCGGGTACTTTCTTCAGAAGAAGACACAGCAGCCTCAATTCGTTTGCCACTGGTACCTAAAGCATCAATCAAACAATTTACTGTGCTGCCAGTGCCTACGCCCAGGATGCAGTCATCATCGATATAAGGTAGAGCCGCTTCAGCTACCTGGCGTTTCAATTCATTTTGGTCCATGACAATAAATCCTTTATTCCAATTCTATGATTTTATCCCAGTGCTCATCGCTCACGGGAATAATTGACAGTCGGTTACCTTTTCTCAGAAGTGCAAAGTCAACTAATTCAGTTTCGTGTTCGCGCAATTCCGCGAGTGAAATAATGCGACTGAATTTCCGAATAAAGTGGATATCAACAAGAATCCAGCGTGGATTATCCGGATCGCTTTTAGGATCATAATACTTTTCATTAGAATCAAAAGCGGTAAAGTCAGGATAGGGTTCTGAGACTACTTCAGCAGTTCCAACAATCCCGGGAACCTTGGTATTGGAGTGATAAAAAAATACTCTATCGCCAATTCTCATATCATCACGCATAAAATTACGCGCCTGATAATTACGAATCCCATCCCAGGGCTCGGTCTCGTTTTTACATGCAATCAAGTCATCCAGACTAAAAGCATCCGGTTCGGATTTCATTAACCAATTTGCCACAGTACACTCCAGTGTTTAACTTAACTATTGTCCTTGTTAAGCGAAAGAAAATCGACCTTTTTCTGT
The DNA here is from genome assembly GCA_964195815.1 of uncultured Acidimicrobiia bacterium. Taxonomy (GTDB): domain Bacteria; phylum Pseudomonadota; class Gammaproteobacteria; order Xanthomonadales; family SZUA-36; genus SZUA-51. The sequence goes on from CAXMRK010000304.1 coordinate 3,364, forward strand.
AATAACCTGATCCAGAGGAATGTCCCAGTCTCGTCTTGGAATATTTTCGATTCGCTGTAATTCATAAGCAATTCCGACTATCTGCGGGCGGGTATTTGCCTTCGCCAGCCAGCGGTCGTAATAACCTCCACCCATACCAAGCCTGGTGCCGGTACTATTAAACGCTACCAGTGGGGCCAGCAAAACTTCAATTTCATCAGGCTCAACAACCTGTGAATTTTGGGGTTCACTAATGCCGAATTTATTTTTTTGGAATTGCGTAGTTTCCAGCCACTGATGAAATTGCATCTGTCCTGAATGCAATGCATTAACCACAGGTGTTGCGAGTTTTATATTGTGACTGCGGAGCCATGCTACAAGCGGTCGTACATCTGGCTCTCCATTGAAAGGCATGTATAAGCCAATTGATTGCGGCTTAGCTAATATGACCCATTTTTTCAACTGCTGTTGAATGATCTGATCCAGATTAGTGCGTTCATGCGATGATAATTGTGTTCTGGCGTGGCGAAGCTTCTGTCTTAGCAAGCTGAGCTGTTGTGCCTCAATTTCAGGGTTATTTGACGTCATAACTGTGGTGATGAGACAGGCAGATAGATATTTAGTTGGTCACAGATTTTGTTTGAAAAGTGTCCTCCAAGGTGCCGCTGTGACAATGCTGACCTTGAACCGAAGGGTCCAGGTGGGGTAGCTCACCAAACCTAAGGCTTTTCGCTTGCGCGAACATGCACACTGGTTTTAGATCTGCTTCCCCGAGGTCAAAAAATAGGGACAAGGTATCGTGCTTTGCCACTGGCAAACACCTCAGAGGACATAACCATTCTATGCTAAATTTTGGAAGAATTGTTAAGGAAACGGTAAAGAGAATACTAAATTTAATTCTTTAATGCGATTTCGAGCCGGTCCGCAAGCGTTTTTACCCGATCATTGATTTGTTGTCTTTCGATCTCAAGCTTCTCAGCTTTAAGCTTTTCGTCGGTCAAATTTAAAGCAGCTAAAACTGCGATTCTTTCGAGTGCCATTAGCCGTCCATTACCACGGATTTCACGCATTTGGTTATCCAATATGCTGGCTGCTTGCAATAAAGATGTGCGTTCTTCGGGTGTACAGGAAACCCGGTACTCACGGTCGAGAATCATAATGGAAATGGGTTCGGAGGTTGCGCTCATTAAAGGAATTTCCGGAAAATTGCTAAAACATTAATAGTGTTCAAGACTGCTCAAGACCTTTTAGACGATGAATCATGGCTTCTACCCGTGAGCGTGCTTCATCGTTCTTGGCAAGCAGATTAGCTTTTTCATTCACTAATGTAGCCTGACGCTGATGCAGGGAGCCATTTTCCTCACGTAATTTATCGGCCGTATCCAACAATTGCTGAAGCTTGTTTTCCAGGCGTTCGAGGTCTTTGCGAGTTGCTTCTAAAGAATCCATGGCAACACTATAATTTATAGGACAATTATGGTCAATTGCCGCATGCACTTATTAATTATTTTATTCCTCATTCTGTTGGTAAAACGAGTGTAGTGTTAACATGCGCAGATGGATACTAATTTACCTGATTTTGAACTATGTCTGGCGCAATGCGGAGACTCAATTAGCCCGGAGGAATTGTCTGCATTGCACGGCTTGATTTGTGGTCTGCTGTGTGCGAAACCAGAGCTTGAAATGTTGGAATTAACTGAAATATTGCCACGAATGGGCCAGGGCGTTGTGCTTGAGTCTGCTGCAGTAGAGCATTTGGGAGATTTACTGGAAAACAGCCGTTTTCAACTGATGGATGAAGATTTGAGTCTGGTGGTATGGTTGCCTGATGATGAAACTCGGCTAGCTATTCGGACCAGCAGTTTAGCCGAATGGTGTAGCGGTGTTCTTGCTGGATTGAGTGAGCTTGCGGGCGATACCCTGGCTAAAATATATGCTGAATCAAGAACCGAGGGCAGTGATAATATTGATGCCGCTGAAGCCTTACGCGACTTTACTGCAATCGCAAGAATTGCGGATGAACCGATTGATGGCAGCGAGGGAAATGAAGAGGACTTTGCTCAAATTACAGAGTACTGCCGGGTTGCTTTACTGTTATTTCATGAAATGTTGCGGGGCCCCGCTGAGCAAGACTCAATCCACTGAGCAGACGATATAGAAAGATAAATATCTCCAGGAGCTATTGCTAATAATGAAACAGGCACTGATAAAAACTGCTGAATTTTCCAGACGCAGAGAAAATTTACTACATATGACGGGTCCAGGCAGCATCGTCCTGCTCCAGGCGGCTTCAGAAAAAACCCGTAATAGTGATGTTTTGTATCCCTATCGTCAGGATAGTGATTTCTTGTACATGAGTGGTTTTTCCGAACCCGAAGCGCTATTGGTATTGATTGCAGATGATAACGATGGCCGTTCAGTTCTTTTCTGCCGGCCAGCTGATCCAGATCGTGCGATATGGGATGGGCCTCGTGCTGGGATTGATGGTGCTGTGGAAGATTACGGCATGGATGAGGCCTATGAGATTTCAGAACTGGATAAACGCTTGCCTGCATTAATGGAGGCTGCTGAAAAGGTCTATTACAAAGTTGGCTGTGATCCGGAACTTGATCGCTGTGTGATGCGTTGGATGCAGCAGCTACATGATACTAAGGATGCTCATATTCCACAGGAACTTGTGTCTTTGGAGCATGACCTGCGTGAATTACGCTTATTTAAATCTAAAGCAGAAATCAAGGCTTTGCGCAGAGCTGGAAAAGTTGCTGCGGAGGCCCATATAGCAGCTATGAAAGTGGCTCCGCTTGCTGCAAATGAAGCCGAGTTACAAGCTCAATTGTTTATGGTCTTTTATCACAATCATTGTCCTTGGTCATATCAGCCTATAGTCGGGGCAGGTGATAATGGCTGCGTTTTGCACTATGTAGGCAATAATAAGCCGATTCATTCTGGTGATTTGATCTTGGTGGATGCAGGTTGTGAATGTGAAGGTTATGCCTCAGATATAACCAGAACCTTTCCAGCAAATGGACGCTTTAGTAGTGAACAAAAGGCGCTGTATGAGCTTGTACTGAAATCACAATTGGCAGCAATTGAAGAAATTCGGCCCGGAAAACAATGGTTAGATGCGCATAGAAAAGTCGTTAGTATCTTAACGGCAGGCCTGATTGATCTTGGACTCCTTGAAGGTGAGTTGAATGAATTGATTGATTTGGAGGCTTATAAGGAATTTTATATGCATAAAACCGGGCATTGGCTTGGCCTCGACGTGCATGACGTTGGTGATTACACCATCGATGGTGAATCGCGGCAATTAGAGCCAGGAATGGTGTTAACGATTGAGCCTGGCCTTTATGTGGCTCCAGATTGTGAGTTGGTAGAGCCACGTTGGCGTGGTATTGGTATCCGCATCGAGGATGATGTGTTGGTTACTCGAGATGGTTGTGAAGTATTGAGTAAAGGCGTACCAAAAAGCGTTGATGAAATCGAGGCCTTGATGCAAGGCACGGCATAATGCCTGAATAATACGTGTCTTTTAATATCGGACCTAAATGTGACAAAAACGGATAATAATTTTGATGTTGTGATTGTGGGTGGCGGCTTAGCTGGAGCTTCACTTGCACTTGCCTTGGCAGGCAGTCCGTACCGGGTTGCTATGATCGAAGCAGTTGAACCAAAAACCAGCGAGCAACCTAGTTATGATGATCGCACACTTGCTGTTGCCTGGACTTCCTGTCGGATATTGCAAACACTGGGTGTTTGGGATGAGCTTTCTGCCAGTGCAACTGCGATCAAAGAAATTTATGTCAGTGAATTAAATCGGCCTGGTAGAGTACAGCTGATTGCAGAAGATATGGGATTTGAAAGTTTTGGTTCGGTAATTGAAGCCCGTGCTATCGGTATTGGTTTAATAAAGCGCTTAGAATCAATTCCTAATCTCACTCGATTTTGTCCTGCGCAGTTAGATACCCTTGAAACGGGTGATCAGGAAGTGGTTTTAAATTGCCTGCTGGGTGAAGAGGAAATTAGCCTTACAGCGAAACTGGTGGTTGCTGCTGATGGTGCGCGTTCGAGTATTCGGCAAATGTTGGCCATACCCACAGACACCCATGATTACCAGCAGACTGCAGTAATTGCCAATGTGACACCTGAAAAACCACACAAGAACAGAGCGTTTGAGCGTTTCACCCAATCCGGACCAGTGGCTATTTTGCCCCATGTCGGTGATCGTTGTGGAATGGTTTGGACGGTCCCACGTGGTGAGGAAGAAAATCTGCTTGAACTCGCGGATGAAGATTTGCTTGAGCAGTTAAATCGGCGCGTTAGCCAGCAAACGCGGGATTTATTGGGAGGGTTTGTGAAGCTTGGGCGGCGCAGCTCATATCCACTATATTTGGTTCAGCCAAAAACAAATCTGGCATCAAGAGTCGTTCTGATTGGAAATGCAGCGCATGCAATCCATCCAAATTCGGCGCAAGGATTTAATCTTGCACTGCGTGATGCGGCAGCATTAGCTGAAACATTAATCGAGCAGAAAAATGGAGATGTCGGTCATCCTTCGCATCTAAGAGCTTATGACCAATGGCGTCAGCCCGATCAGCAAGAGACCATACGTTATTCGGATGGTTTAGCACGACTGTTTGCCAATCCTGGCTGGTTGGCTGGTTTGGTACGTAGCAGTGGAATTGTGCTACATGAGTTAGTTCCCCCACTTAAAAGAAAACTGGCACTGGGTGCAATGGGATTCCGAGGACGCTTACCTAAGCTAGCGCGCGGTGAGAACCCAGGAGCAGGAAGAGATTATGAGTAAGTCATATGATATCTGTGTAGTTGGAGGCGGTATGGTGGGTGCTGCTCAGGCGGCATTATTATCCCGGGCTGGTTTTGAAGTGGCATTGCTCGAAGCCTATCGGCCTTTAGAGTTTAAGTCAGAGAATGAAGTTGGATTGCGGGTATCAGCCATTTCTGCAGGTTCAAGAGCCATTCTTGAACAGGCGGGTGCATGGAAGTGTATTCAAAGGCAACGGCATTGTGCCTATCGTGAGATGCATGTGGAAGAACAGGGTTCAGATCGAGGTCTGGATTTTCTCGCGGATGAATTTGGTCGAGACGCTCTAGGCTACATTATTGAAAATCAGTTGGTACAGGATTGCCTCTGGAAGAGTCTTGAAGCTGCAGGGGAAGTTGATATTTATTGTCCGGATAGATTGAATAGCCTCGAGCAACACCCAGATGGTGTCAGCATAAAGCTTGAATCCGGGCAAGCATTAAAATGCAAGGTTTTGGCGGCCGCAGATGGGGCTCTCAGTACTGTCCGTAAAATGGTCGGTATTGAACAGCAAGTGTGGGAGTATAACGAGCAAGGTCTGGTTGCAGTTATTACAACTGAGAAACCTAACCCAGGTATAGCCTGGCAAAGGTTTTTGTCGGGTGGGCCATTAGCATTATTGCCTTTAAGTGATGGTCGTTCATCAATCGTCTGGACACAATCAGATGCTGATGCCCGTCGCCGAGTAGCATTATCGGAAGCTGACTTTATGTCTGAATTGTCGGAGGCCTGTCGCGCTGTCTTTGGGCAGGTAGTTGCTGTATCAGAGCGCGCATGCTTTCCACTGAGAACCAGAATCAGTGAGCATTTCCTCGATGGTCGGGTTGTGTTGTTGGGTGATGCCGCACATGCAGTACATCCATTGGCAGGTCAGGGTGTTAACCTGGGCTTTTTGGATGCGGCGGCTTTAACTGAAAGCTTGTTGGCAGCAGATGAACACTCTCTTGATCGGGCGCTGCGCCATTATGCTAGATGGCGTCGTTCTGACAGCGTACTTATGACACGTGGCTTTCACGCTATCCATGAGTTGTTTGCCCTGCCGGGCCAGATTTCCAGCAAAATTCGCCAAATTGGTATGCGTATTACCAATAAAAGCTGGTTTACTAAGGATCGATTATTATTGCACGCCGCGGGGCAGCATAGTGATGCACCCAGGCTGGCGAAAGGTGAAAGCTTGCGTGAGATAATGCGCAGCTAGCCCGAATATTTCACCAAGGTGGATGACAAAATGACAACTATTCTTTTTATTCAATGACATATAGGCTATTTTAGCTGATTCTATTGCTTACAGTTTGTCCTATCCGGTTTTGCGCTGCCTCTGACTTCACATTTCGGCCGATCTTTCTCAAACCATAGCTACCGCTATGCTTTTTCGCCAGTTACACCGCAAACTCCGGATCCTTGGTGAAATATACGGGCAGGGCAAAGCTCTTCTACTTGCTCTTGGCAGAAGTATTATTTATGCGTGATAGTTTCAAAAAATGGGAATTTACGAGCAAATCTGGTAAAATCAACGGCCTTTAAATTTTGATAGATCTCGTGCAATTTCGCTAAGATCTTCGTCGAGACAGGAATCAGCGAATTGCTTAAGGCATTTGCGCGCTGAATCCGATAAAGGATGCCGCAAAATTGTGGCAGCTGGTGGCTGATTTTGTGGTACGACTTTCACCTTTATGCTCTGGATGTTATCAGCCGGGCGGTGCTTTAGTTGGGCCAGTATACGAAATGCTGCCATGCGGACCCGATTTGCCCAGACAGGTGAGTTAGCTAAAATTATCAGCTCACCATCTCGCAGGCACGCCACCCTGACATGGGCGGCCACTTCTGGGCCCAAAAGGGGAGCAAGCAGTCGATCCAGGTGCTGATAACCTGACGCCTGCCTTAATAGACCAGCCAGATGATCGTCAGTATGGGTTAGCTCCTTTACAGAACGTGTCCGGCGCTTTTTGGATGTGTACGAGGAATCCATATATGCAGAGTAACGCAGAAACTATCCAGGAATCTACCCCTGGCACAAAAATGGCTCAACCTCTCCGTACTGTATTGATGGTGGGAGTAGTTGTTGTTCTGACTGTGTCCGCTTTTTCTGTTGGTAGAATTACAACTGAAATCAGCCCAAAAGCAAAGGCTGAATTAGCTGGTTTACAGCAGCAACAGGAGCAGCAGCAAAAAACGCTTGAGCACTTGAAAGCTACTACCCAGGCACAGGTGAATGGAATGTCTGCTCGGCTTGCTAGTCTGCAAGCAGGGGCAACCCGCTTGAATGCCTTAGGCCAACGTTTGGTTGATCAGGGTAAACTTGATGATGAAGAATTCAACTTCACCCGGGAAGCACCTGTGGGTGGACCTGAAACTGCGGCACTTGCCAGTAGTTCAATGGCATTGCTTGATACAAATATCGACATGTTTTCACAATCTCTGCAAAATCAGCAGCTGAAGTTTAATGGCCTGGAATCTTTGTTGATGGGAAGAGAGCTCGACCGTGAAACCACACCAAAAGGCTGGCCAGTTCGTAAAGGCTGGATATCTTCAGCGTATGGAACCCGTACAGATCCTTTTACAGGTGAGCCAGCACGACATTCAGGAATAGATTTTGTAGGTAAACGGGGTGCTGATGTTTTAGCAGTGGCTGATGGTGTAATCGTCTGGTCTGCTAATCGCTTCGGCTATGGAAAAGCCATTGATATTGACCACGGTAATGGCTATATCACTCGCTATGCTCATAACGATGAGTTATTGGTGGAAGTTGGTAATCAGGTAAAAGCTGGTGCTGTAATTGGTAAACTGGGGTCAACAGGTAGGGCATCTGCCCCACATGTGCATTTTGAAGTTCACAAAGACGGGCGCAGTGTTAACCCGTGGAAATTTATTAAATAAATAGCCCCGCGGCTTCAGGTTTTCTACCCAAAACTCTTTCTGGCAGTATAATATAGTGTTTACAGTGAAAGGGTTGTAATTAGCCATAATTACCCCCATTTATTCACGAAATCCGATAAATTCTTGTTATTTATTATGCCTTGCGCATAGAGACAAATAAAACACCATGCTGAATAAAATCATCACCAGTATCGTTGGCAGCCGGAATGATCGTTTGCTGAAGAAAATGCGCAAAGATGTTGCGGGAATCAATGCCTTTGAAGAAAAACTGCAAGCACTAGACGATGCTGCTCTCAAGGGTAAGACTGCCGAATTTCGGATCCGCCTGGATCAGGGTGAAACACTAGATAGTCTGTTGCCAGAGGCTTTTGCTGTCGTTCGAGAAGCATCAACGCGGGCACTTGGTCTGCGGCATTATGATGTGCAAATGATTGGTGGCATGGTGCTGCATCAGGGCAAAATTTCTGAAATGAAAACCGGTGAAGGTAAGACTTTAATGTCTGTACTGGCCGCGTATCTCAATGCAATTCCAGGAAAAGGTGTTCATATCGTTACCGTGAATGATTACCTTGCACAGCGTGATGCTGACTGGATGCAGCCAGTGTATGAGGCATTAGGGCTGACAGTGGGTGTTTCAGTTCCGGGGATGACATCTCCAGCCAAACGGGTTGCTTATGCCACTGATATTACTTATGGCACCAATAATGAATTTGGTTTTGATTATCTGCGCGATAATATGGCCTTCAGTCTGGAAGAAAAAGTCCAGCGGGGGCAATTTTTTGCGGTAGTTGACGAGGTCGATTCAATTCTAATCGATGAGGCCCGTACACCGCTGATTATTTCAGGTCCAGCAGATGATAGTCCACACCTGTATGAACAAATTCACCAGCTGATTCCTCATCTACAGGCACAGAAAGAAGAAGATGGTCCCGGTGATTTCAGTATCGATGAGAAAACCAAGCAGGTTTACCTCAGCGAAGAAGGTATGGCCAAAATTGAAGAGTTGATGGTCAAAAAGGGCTTGACCAAAGCTGAAGATAGTTTATATGCAGCACAAAATTTATCCTTAGTTCATCATTTGAATGCTGGCTTGAGAGCCGAGCACCTATTTAGCAAAGATGTAGACTATATCGTCACAGATGGCGAAGTCGTTATTGTTGATGAATTTACCGGGCGTACTTTAGCAGGACGCCGTTGGTCTGATGGCTTACATCAGGCAATCGAAGCCAAAGAAGGTGTTGCCATTCAGCGCGACAATCAAACACTGGCATCTATCACATTCCAGAACTACTTCCGTCTATACGACAAGCTATCTGGAATGACCGGTACTGCAGATACCGAAGCTTACGAATTTCAGTCTATTTATGGTCTGGAAGTTGTTGTTATCCCGACCCACCGCGATATGGTGCGTAAAGATCACGGCGATTTAATCTTTTTAACAGCCGAAGAAAAATTCAAGGCAATTAGCGAAGATATTAAAGACTGCGTTGAGCGTGGGCAGCCAACGCTTGTCGGTACAACATCAGTTGAGACCTCTGAATTATTATCAGCATTGCTAAAAAATGATGGTGTAAAACACGAAGTTCTGAATGCAAAACAGCATGAACGCGAAGCCTTAATTGTAGAAAATGCAGGTCGTCCAGGTGCAATTACAATTGCAACCAATATGGCGGGTCGTGGTACTGATATTGTTTTGGGTGGGAATCTAGAAGCTGAAATTCGAGATCTTGCTGAAAATGTTTCCGAAGATAAAATGGAGTCTGTAAAACAAGCCTGGCAGGAACGTCACGAGCAGGTACTTAAGTCGGGCGGTTTACATATTATTGGCACTGAGCGACACGAATCTCGTCGTATCGATAACCAGTTGCGTGGTCGATCAGGTCGTCAGGGTGATGCAGGTTCCTCGCGTTTTTATCTTTCTTTAGAAGATAATCTGATGCGTATATTTGCTTCCGAACGCATGGGTGCGATGATGAAGCGCATCGGTATGGAAGAAAATGAAGCGATTGAGCATCCCTGGGTTTCCAGAGCTATTGAGAACGCTCAACGCAAGGTTGAAGGGCACAACTTTGACATGCGTAAACATCTGCTGGAATACGATGATGTTGCCAATGATCAACGAAAAGTGATCTATGAGCAACGTGATGAATTTATGGGTTCAGCTGAGGTTAAAGAGCTTATTGATGACTTTAAAGACAGCGCTTTTTTGAACCTGATTGCCCAGCATGCTGCTCCAGGCAGCATTGATGAGCAATGGGATCTGGAAGGGCTGGAAAAAGTCCTTGATGGTGAGTTTGGTATTAAAACTCCCGTCGCTTCATGGCTTGAAGAGC
>CAXMRK010000305.1:0-5104 GCA_964195815.1 uncultured Acidimicrobiia bacterium
AAGCGGTTTCAACGTTGCTTAAACCAGGTGGAGATTGTTTTTTCAGCACCATCAATCGTTCGCCACAGGCATTTCTTACCGCAATTGTGGGAGCTGAACACATCATGCGTTTATTGCCACGCGGTACCCATCAGTATGATCGTTTTATCCGTCCTTCTGAATTATCATCCTGGGCTAGGGCGGCTGGTATGGAAGTGATGGACATTAGAGGATTGCACTACAACCCGATCCAGCGAAGTGTTAAAACCGGGGGTTCAGTGGCTGTCAATTATTTAGTACATGCGCGCAAACCTGGTTGATATCCAATGATTAAGGCAGTTTTATTCGATCTGGATGGTACTTTGCTGGATACTGCACGTGATCTGGTAGCAGCATTAAATTTTGTACGTCAATCAGAAGGCATGTCAAAAGTTGAAGTTGCCCCGATGGCTTATGCTGTTAGTCGAGGAGCCGCCGGCCTTATTGAAGCTGGAATGCCACCGGCAGGTAATGAAATATTAGCCAGACGCAAACAGCAATTACTCGATTTCTATACGGTAAACCCCTACCGCGACACCATTCTTTTTAGCGGTGTTAGTGCAATGCTGCAGCAACTGGATGAGCAGTCCATTCCCTGGGGTGTAGTTACCAACAAACATGAGTTTCTGTCGGTCACAGTCATGCAGGCTGCCGGTTTAGCAGAGCGTACAGCCTGTCTAGTCTGTGGCGATACTCTGAGCAGAGCAAAACCATGGCCCGATCAACTTCTATACGCATGTCAGAGTATGGAGGTTTATCCTGAAGAGACCATCTATATTGGTGACGACCAACGTGACATGCAGGCAGCTAAGGCTGCTGGTATGCTGGGATATCATGTCCGCTGGGGGTATGGAGAACCTGCTGAGGGTGCAGCAATCCTGGAAAATCCCGCAGCACTGAGTAAGTTACTCGAGCATGAGTACTAAAGTCCTACATACAGGAGCTTGTCATTGCGGAGCAGTCCGTTTCAAGGTTCGAACTGAAGCCGATATCAATGCTATTAAATGTAATTGTTCGGTTTGTCAGATGACAGGATTTTTACATCTTATTGTGAATGCCGAAGATTTCAATTTGGTGAGTAGTGATGAGTCGCTTAGCGATTATCAATTCAATACAAAAACGGCACATCATCTTTTTTGCAAACAGTGTGGGATTAAATCTTTTTATGTACCCCGGTCACATCCCGATGGATATAGCATCAATGTTAACTGTCTGGATCCACAGACGATCCGTTCTATGAGCATCAAAACTTTTGATGGTCAGAATTGGGAAGAATCTATTGATGGTCTTACTGCTTGAAGAAGAGTTTAAAGCAACTGTGGCGGGTTAATCTTTACCGTCATCTGAAATATACCGCGGGCCTTTACCTGCAGATTTCTCATACACACCCTTGCTGACTTTCCGATATTGTGTAAAACCTTTCTCTTCCAGATTTTTTTGTTTTAACGCGTTAGTTCCGGCGTGTAGATTTGGCGCACTAATTTTCTGGCGACATGGGGCGCTACAGACGGGGCAGGCGTTCAACCTGGGCTCAGAGAGCTTTTCCAGTTTTTCGAAGCCAGATTGGCAATATTCACAGTGGCTATCTGTGCTGGTTTGATATTCATAAATTGGCATAGTTCACATTTTAACAAGAGTTTGCACTTACGGTGTAGTCTCGAAGGTGGAATGCTGGTTAATTTGTAAAACCCAGCAGTTCTCAAATGCGACCGCTGGTTGACTATAGCTTCAATTTTATTCATCCTTCACCCTTTGGGAACGAACACTGGAAAACGAGAGTGGATAAAAAAAATATATTAATTACCGGTGCAGCGGGTGGCTTTGGAAGTGAACTAGCCTTGCAGTTAGGTAGACGGGCAATTAAAGCTGGCTACGAACTCATTCTGCTGGATAATAATGAGACTGGATTGGATCAGTTGGCAGACCGTATTCAAGCTGATAGCGATTATGAGCCGTTGATATACCCATTTGATTTGGAAACTTCAAACATTGATCAGTATCAGGAAATGGTCACAGTATTTGAAGATCAACTGAGTAAGCTGGATTTTATTATTCACACTGCGGCACGTTTTAACGCATTAGCCCCTACGGTTCATGCTGATCCAGTGGAGTGGTTACGTATTATGCAGACAAATCTCAATGGCCCCTGGCTGCTGAGTAGATGTTGTGTCCCATTACTAAAACAGGCGGGAAATAGTAGGCTTATATTTATGCTCGAAGACCTGGTTGCTATGCGTGAACCAAATTGGGGCAGTTATGGAGTCAGTAAAATTGCATTGTCGGCTTTGGTTGATCAGCTCAAAGCTGAGTTAATACAGGACGGGATTCAAGTGGCAGGCGTGAATCCAGGGCCCATGCGCACAAGTTTACGCGCCAAAGCATGGATGCCTAGCTCGAGTGATCCTGCCCGGCCTGTGGAAGATGTTGCAAAGCAGATTGTAGATTGGATGTTTTCTGCTACAGCTCTGGATGATTTGAATCTGGGATTTTAACAAGAGCTGAGGCTTTGATTAGGTATCAAATTCATTGGCACCCCAATCACAACCATCACATTCTGTGGTCATATCATAATTGGCCAGTACAGATTTGATAAATTTGAACCAGACTGGGTTCGGCTCCCAAATCTTGTCGAGGTCATCTTTCGCTGTCTTCATTGGAATATTTTTATGAATAACACGATAGAGAAAACTAAACGTAGAGGCCCTTAAGTTAATTTGGCAGTGGAGTAAGGTTTTCTTCTCTGGCTGACTGTTCATTATGGCAGCAAATCTATTAAAATCAGTGATTTTGGGGTTATCAAAGTCAACAGGAATGTGTACATAATCCATCCCAAGGGATTTAACGATTCGGTCTTCATTGTCCAGGGATGTTGACTGATCGGTAAAGGCCAAATAAATAATTTGCTTGAAATTGTTTTTTGAAAGTATTTTCAATTGTTCTTTGTCTGGTTGACCAGAGCTAGAGAATATTTTTGAATATTCAATATAGTTATCAATCTTATCCGCATTTTGAGCGCTGGCTTCTGCTTTAATCAATGTAAAGATCAATATTAAAAGTATGCTTGCTATAAATTTATTTAAAAACATTTGAAGTTTCTTTCCTTGTGTTCTCGTAGCCAAGTATAGACATCTTAATCTCTGATCCCCAGCGGTAATCACCAATCACCCCCATTTTACGTATAACACGGTGACAAGGGATCAATAATGAAATCGGGTTACGCCCGACAGCAGTACCAATTGCTCTTGCTGCCTTTGGGTTACCAGCGGCCGTTGCAAGATCAGCATAGCTTACATTTACTGTTTCCGGAATTTTAAGTAATGCCTGCCAAACTTTAAGCTGAAACGGACTGCCATATAACCATACGGGTAGGGCTGGTTTAGTTTCAGTATTGAAAATCTTTTCACCCCAGTGTTGGGCCTCAGGACTATTTTCTATAAGTATCGCAAGTGGCCATTGTTGTTGTAATTGCATGATTGAGTGTGTTTTCCCCTTGATCTCAGAGAAACCCAAAAATGCCAAACCTCTACTAGTCCAGGCAAGGATAGTAGTACCAAATGGTGAATTAAAAAATCCCCAATGAATAGTCAGGTCTTTGCCTGCTTGTCGCGCTTGCCCCGGTGTTATCGCGTCTGTCTGTATCAATAAATCATGTAAACGACTACTACTAGATAGACCACTATCAATAGCTGCATCAAATACAGTTGCTCCAGTTTGTAAGCGCTGAAGTGCGGCTTGACGAGTGAGGTGGCTAAGGAATTGTTTTGGGCTAATACCGGCCCAGCTTTGGAATACGCGCTGTAAGTATGTCGGGCTCATATTCATATGATCAGCCAACTGACCGAGGGAAGGTTGCTCGAGCTGCTTGTCTTTGAGGTAGTGCATGGCTTTTGCAACAATTTGATAATGTTTCGAATTAGATTCACTGTTAAGATTATTCATACAGCTATTTTGCGCGATTCTAAGCATTCAAACCACCCGTTTCTTGTGCTGTTTAGAGGAAAAGATCAATGTCAGAAGACTTATTTGAGAAAATTGTCAGCAGGGAAATCCCTGCAAAAATTGTATATGAAACTGATACGGTGCTAGCTTTCGAGGATGTCAATCCACAAGCGCCGGTGCATATTTTGATTATTCCCAAGCAAAAAATTCGTACTATTAATGATATTGCTGACAACCAGGCTGGACTGCTTGGTGAGCTGTTTTTGGCGGCTAGAGAAATTGCTAAAGAGGCAGGTGTTAGTGATGATGGTTACAGGGTAGTCATGAACTGTGGGGAGAATGCGGGCCAGAGCGTTTGGCATATCCATATGCATTTACTTGCGGGTAGGGCGCTTGCCTGGCCACCTGGTTGACGTACTCCCTTTGTCATCCCGGGATGACGAAGATTTTTTATGCGCGTAAAAAATATACGGAGCAGTGGCGTTACTGGTTATTAAGTGGATTTTGTCTTGCCTGGTCCAGCAACCAGTCGCGGAAGACATCAGCCAGATTATTTTTAGCTCCCATTGGAGTAACAATATAATAGGCCATTTCCCCAGTTATGCTGGTCTCAAACGGCTTCACCAAGCGTCCAGAATTCAGATCGTCCTGAATTAACGGGGTATGACCAAGTGCTAATCCCATGCCTTGTGCTGCAGCCTCAAGCATCATGCTGGAGTGGCTAAAACTCAGGCCTTTCTGAGGGTCTACATTTTTGACACCGGCTAGATCAAGCCATTGCAACCAGTCTTCTCTGGTATGGTCATCATGCAGCAGAGTAAATTTGTTCAGGTTTTCTTTCAAGCAAGGAACTTTTGATCCTTCACAAAGCTTTGGGCTGCAAACTGGGAATATTTCTTCCCGCATTAACAGAGTAGACTCAGATTCTAGCCATTTTTTAATGATACGGCGACCACCGAGATCTACACCATCCCGATCAAAATCAGCCACCCATTCTGTAGCTGAAATTCGAATATCCATGTCTTGATGGGCTTGCTGAAAATCGGCAAGCTTAGGAATTAGCCAGCGCTCAGCGAAAGAGGTAAGGGTGCTAACTACTAACTCAACATTTCTGTTGCGCCGAGTTACTCTTTCAGTAGCCGTCGCA
>CAXMRK010000306.1:0-10681 GCA_964195815.1 uncultured Acidimicrobiia bacterium
CAGAATGTCAGCCTGAACTGTCCCCCTGACGGTTTTAAGAGTTTGGTTTTTAATCCGTTCATAGGTCTCTTTATCGACCAACTGATCTCCAGTTACCCCAAGCATACCAAGGCCCAGCCCTTTATTAGTAGCAGGCATATCGCCTTGATAGCATGGTCTTGGCCCTGAACCTAACAGTGTTTCTATCTTCTCTACTGCCTGATCCCAAAGTCCATTTTCGCGCAGATGTTTTTCGACTTGCTGGTCAATAGCGGTGTTCATATAAAACGCCAGGACCATCGGTGCAGGCCCATTAATCGTCATTGAAACCGAGGTTGTAGGTGCACACAAATCAAATCCGGAATATAACTTTTTCATATCATCCAGAGTTGCAATTGAAACCCCAGAATTCCCTATTTTTCCATAAATATCTGGGCGTAAATGTGGATCTTCACCATACAGCGTCACCGAATCAAAAGCCGTTGATAGTCTCGCTGCCGGTTGCCCGGATGCGAGCAGATGGAAGCGCCGATTAGTCCTTTCTGGCGTACCTTCCCCAGCAAACATTCGAGTGGGATCTTCGCCAGCCCGGCGATAGGGAAAAAGACCGGCAGTATAAGGATAAAAGCCAGGTAAATTTTCGGTTAACAAGAAACGTAACAAAGAACCCCAGTCAGTAAATGACGGCAGCCCCAATTTGGGGATTTTTAGTCCTGCCAGACTTTCAACATAATTTGAGCCGCTGACTTCACGATTTCTTACCTGGTAATTAAAACTTTCGGTACGCGCGTTCTGATAGCGTGAAGGCCATTCTCTTAATAAGGAAATACTATCCCCGGTTAATTCCCGAATAGCCTCGTTATAGCGCTCCCTCAATGTCTTAATACTGCGATCTTCACTCGCGGATATTTGTTCTGGAGAGTACCTTTCCAGCTGTGGCGGTAAGTCACTATCTGCTAATGTCTGCAATGAAATATATATATTCTGGGCAATTCCCGCGGCCTCAATCTGGCGCTCAATGCTTTGTTTCAGACTACGCCCACTATCAACAATTTCAGCTAAATAGCGCTGTCTTGATGAAGGAATCAACACAGTAGCCCGTGGTTCTTTGATGCTTGTATCAATTGCCGGCTGCCATTCTGACAGCGGAAGATCCAGTGTGTCCTGTAACAATCTACAAAGATTAGCGAACATCCAGCTTAGGCCTGGATCGTTAAACTGACTTGCTATTGTCGGATAAACAGGCACATCTTCATCGGCCATATCGAATGCCAAATTGTTGCGCTTCCATTGTTTGCGGACATCACGTAGGGCATCCTCAGCACCACGACGGTCATATTTATTCAACACTACCAGTCTGGCAAAATCGAGCATGTCAATTTTTTCCAGTTGGCTTGCAGCTCCGAAATCCGAAGTCATCACATAAATTGGAAAATCAACCAGATCGACAATTTCTGAATCTGACTGGCCAATCCCTGCGGTTTCAACTAACACTAAATCGAAGCCAGTGGCTTTTAGGAAATTGATAGTGTCCCGCAACATGGCACTGGTAGCCCGATGTTGTCTACGGGTTGCCATTGAGCGCATATAAATATTGCTATGTCGCAGGCTGTTCATTCTGATGCGGTCACCCAATAATGCACCACCAGTCCGCCGGCGGGTTGGATCAACAGCCAAAACCGCAATATGCTTTTCAGGGAAATATTGCTGAAACCGATTGAGCAACTCATCAGTCATACTCGACTTACCTGCCCCACCAGTACCAGTAATACCTAAAACCGGTGCCTGTGAGCTTACAGCAGACCATACACGCCGTTTGAGTTTGAGCTCAGACTCGCTGAAACAGTCATTCTCAAGGGCGCTGATCATTGCTGCGATGGAGTTGTCATTATCCAGCTGTATCTGCTCAGGTATCATTACAACTTGTTGTTTTTCACGCACCCGTGAAACCAGATCTTCAATCATCTCAACCAGGCCGAGTTTAAGCCCGTCGTGTGGATGGTAAATACGAGATATGCCATAAGCCTGTAACTCATCTATTTCTTGCAGGGTTATTGTGCCTCCCCCACCGGCAAATATTTGTATATGCCCTGCGTCACGCTCTCGCAGGCGGTCAACCATATACCGAAAATACTCATTATGACCACCCTGATATGATGAAATCGCGATGGCGTCCGCATCCTCCTGGATAGCAGCATTGACGATTTCATCAACGCTACGGTTATGTCCAAGATGAACAACCTCTGCACCTTGTGCCTGGATCAGGCGGCGCATAATGTTGATTGCGGCATCATGGCCATCGAAAAGAGATGCAGCAGTAACAAACCGTAATGGTCTGGGGTCTGTTTCAGTTTGTGTGGTCGCTAAAGAAGCAGGACGGTTCATGCACCGAACTCCGAATAATGTTGTCAGATCGGTCTATTTTACTGCCTTTTTGCCATCCGCGCGCGTATGTATTAGTAATTAGAAAAACATCTATTCAGGAAGCAAAATTGTTTCGTATCAGGTAAAATAAGGGGTTGATGGATAGCAGGAATTAGCTTGCACATTTCATCATTCGTCTGCCACATTTTACGGCATTTATTTTGGCCGGTAAAATCTTGAACAGACCCAGTTTATCGACTGTCGAATTCCGTAGTAGCAACACATATTATCGGGATATCGATAATCAGAGCTTTCAAATTAAACGATTTATAACGGGAGTAATATTGTGGAATTATTTGACACCATTCATCAGACCGAGCACGAGCAGGTCGTTTTTTGCCATAACAAGAGCGCTGGTCTGAAAGCAATCATTGCCATTCATGACACGACTCTTGGTCCTGCTTTAGGCGGTTTGCGTATGTGGCCTTACGAAACCGAGCAAGCAGCTCTCAACGATGTTTTACGCTTATCACGCGGCATGACCTATAAAGCTTCAGTATCTGGCTTAAACCTCGGTGGTGGCAAATCCGTCATCATTGGTGACCCTGCTAAAGACAAATCTGAAGAATTATTCCGTGCCCTCGGCCGTTTTATCGACTCTTTAAATGGTCGTTACATCACCGCTGAAGATGTGGGTATTGATGTCAATGATATGGAATATGTTTTCCAGGAAACCAGCAATGTTGTGGGCGTTCATCAAGTTCACGGCGGTTCTGGCGACCCTTCTCCATTTACAGCTTTCGGAACACTTCAGGGTATTCGTGCAAGCTTGCAAGAACAGTTCAACAATGAAGAAATCGGAAAATTCAGCTATGCCGTCCAGGGACTTGGCCATGTTGGACTTGAATTGGTCAAATTATTACGCGCTGCTGATGCTAAAGTTTTTGTAACTGATATCAACCAGGAGGCAGTTGCCAATGCTGTTGAATTGGGTTGCGAAGCTGTTAGTCTGGATGATATTTACACTGTTGATGCCGATGTATTTTGTCCCTGTGCTCTGGGTGCTGTTGTCAATGAAAACACCATCCCTAATTTTAAGTTCAAAATCATTTGTGGCGCAGCCAATAATCAATTGGCAGATGATGCAGCCGGTGATGATCTGAATAGCCGCGGTATCGTATATGCACCAGACTATGCCGTTAATGCAGGCGGTCTGATGAATGTAGCAATCGAACTTGAAGGTTACAACAGCGAGCGTGCTAGCCGCATGATGCGGACCATTTATTATAATGTTGGACGTATTTTCCAGATTGCTAAACGCGATAATATACCCAGTTATGTGGCCGCTGACCGGATGGCTCAGGAACGTATAGATGCAGTCGGCAAACTGAAACTCCCATACATGGGTCAACCTCACCGTTTCCTTGGTAGAGTTCGTAACGGCGTTTGATTCGATCAACAGGAATACAGTAAATGGATATGCCATTAAGCGAAGAATTAGAACTGTTGCGCGATAGCGCCAGACGCTTCGCTGAGCAGGAAATCAGCCCGCGTGCCGATGACATCGACCGGGACAATCTGTTCCCACAGGATCTCTGGCGCAAATTTGGCGAGCTAGGTTTCCTGGGCATGACTATACCTACGCAATACGGTGGCTCAGAAATGGGCTACCTTGCGCACCTGCTGATGATGGAAGAAATTTCGCGAGCCTCAGGTTCTGTTGGCTTATCCTATGGCGCCAGCAGCAATTTGTGCCTCGACAATCTCTATCGGAATGCGAATTCCGAGCAGCGCGAAAGATTCATTCCTGATTTGTGTAGCGGTGAAAAAGTAGGTGCATTAGCAATGTCTGAAACCGGTGCAGGCTCAGATGTAGTTGGTTCAATGATCTGTCGTGCAGAACAACACGGTGATCACTGGATTGCTAACGGCAGTAAAATGTGGATAACCAATGGTCCGGAAGCCGATATTTTAATGGTTTATATGCGCACCGCAGGCACAGAGGCAGGATCTCGTTGTTTGACTGCGTTTGTCATAGAAAAAGGCTTTGAGGGTTTTTCAACAGCACAAAAACTCGACAAACTGGGTATGCGTGGATCAAACACTTGTGAACTGGTGTTCAAAGATTGTGTCATTCCGCATGCCAATGTAATCGGTGAGGTGAATCAGGGCGTTAAGGTACTGATGAGTGGCCTCAACACTGAGCGAATCGTACTTAGCGGCGGCCCGCTGGGATTAATGCAAGCCGCTTTAGAGCAAAGCTTGCCTTATATGCAAGAGCGCCAGCAATTTGGCCGTAGTATTGGCAGTTTTGGCATCATGCAAGCCAAGCTCGCTGATATGTACACAGCCCTCCAAAGTTCACGTGCATTCGCTTACCGAGTGGCTGAAAATTATGATAACGGCAATACATCAAGAATAGATCCCGCTGCCTGTTTATTACATGCCTCGCGTAGTGCAGTTATGGTTGCACTGGAAGCCTTACAGTCACTGGGTGGCAATGGATACATCAATGAATATCCAACCGGTCGTATCCTCAGAGATGCCAAGCTTTATGAAATTGGTGCTGGAACCAACGAAATACGACAAATGTTGATTGGCAGGGAATTACTCCGTCAATCCTAGTCAGTCTATAAGGTTGCTATTGCAAGGTATCTGAAATTATTTAAACAAACATCAAATTTAGGAGAGCTTCTGTGGGCGTAGAAAAAATTGTAATTACTGGTGCTAAACGTACCCCTATAGGATCATTTCAGGGTCAGTTTTCTGGAGTCGCCACACCTCAATTAGGTGCAGCAGCAATTAAAGCGGCCTGTGTACAGGCAGCCATTGACACACAGATAGTGGATGAAGTGATTGTAGGTTGTGTCTTACCTGCTGGTCTAGGACAAGCACCAGCCAGGCAAGCCGCTCTGGCTGCAGACCTGCCCTTAAGTGCTGGTTGCACAACCATCAACAAAGTTTGTGGCTCCGGTATGAAAGCCGTCATGCTTGCACATGATTTAATTCTGGCGGGCAGTGCAAACACAGTGGTTGCAGCAGGTATGGAATCAATGACTGATGCACCTTACCTGCTACCAAAAGCCCGCGGAGGTTATCGGATGGGACATGGTGAGGTACTTGATCATATGTTTCTTGATGGTTTACAAAATCCGTACGACAACAACATGATGGGCGTCTTTGCAGAAAGCTGTGCTGATAAATACAATTTCAGCAGGAATGAACAAGACGAATTTTCTGCAAGCTCGGTAACCCGCGCTATGGAAGCGATGCAGTCTGGTATTTTCGCACAAGAAATTGCACCCGTTACTGTCAGTAACCGTCGCGGTGAAAAAATTATTAATCAGGATGAAGAGCCACCCCGCTGTAATCTGGAAAAAATCCCTACTTTACGCCCTGCTTTCCGTAAAAATGGTACCGTAACGGCGGCAAACGCTTCCAAAATATCTGATGGTGCGGCGGCAGTAGTGGTTATGAGTGAAACTGCAGCCAAAGAATCTGATTCAACAATTCTGGCAACTATTGTTGCGCATACCACCCACTCACAAGAACCAGAATGGTTCACTACTGCACCCGTCGGTGCGATTCAGAAATTACTGGATAAAACCGGCTGGACTGTTGAAGATGTTGATCTGTTCGAAATCAACGAAGCCTTCGCTGTGGTGACCATGGCAGCTATTCGCGAACTTAAACTTGACCCGGAAAAAGTCAACATACATGGTGGCGCCTGTGCCCTGGGACACCCGATAGGCGCATCCGGAACACGCTTAATTGTGACCCTGATAAATGCCTTGCAACAGCGTGGTTTGAAGCGCGGCGTTGCTAGCTTATGTATAGGTGGCGGAGAAGCTACAGCAATTGCAATTGAACTATAGCCCTCTCTCACATACTGGAGGTCTATTGAATAGTTGATCTGCCGAGGAAAACTCGGCAGTCTTCTGGCATGATATGATTTTCGCATAAACTTACAGACAAATTGCTCATGGCCTTACTCAAGACACAGGTTCAACCCGATAGCGAGGACTTCCGCGCTAATTACCATAATTTAGAAACCCTGGTTACTGACTTGCGTCAGCGGCTGGAGAAAACTGCCGTTGGAGGCAACGAAAAATCTCGGGAAAAGCACTTAAGCCGAGGAAAACTATTACCGCGGGAACGAATCAATTGCCTGTTGGATCCTGGTAGTCCATTTTTGGAATTGTCTCCTTTGGCTGCAGCCGGACTGTATCAGGATGCTGCTCCTGCAGCCGGTATCATCACGGGTATTGGCCGTGTCAGCGGACAGGAAGTTGTTATTGTTGCTAACGATGCAACGGTTAAGGGTGGAACTTATTTCCCACTCACCGTTAAAAAACATTTACGCGCCCAGGAAATAGCTGAAGAAAATAATCTGCCCTGTATTTATTTAGTTGATTCGGGCGGTGCATTCCTGCCAGAACAGGATAATGTTTTCCCAGACAGAGACCATTTTGGTCGGATTTTTTACAATCAAGCACGTATGTCAGCCCGCAATATCCCTCAAATTGCAGTGGTAATGGGTTCCTGCACGGCAGGTGGTGCATATGTACCAGCGATGAGTGACGAATCTATTATTGTTAATAATCAGGGCACCATTTTTCTCGGTGGCCCACCATTGGTCAAAGCAGCCACAGGTGAAGAAGTTGACGCTGAAAGTCTTGGTGGCGCAGATGTACATACTCGACTTTCAGGGGTTGCTGATCATTTAGCCGAAAATGATGAACACGCTCTCGAACTAGCGCGCGAAGCCATTGCAAATCTAAACCGAGTTAAAAAACAACAATTAAACCTGAAAACAGCCGTAGAACCAGCCTATCCCGCAGACGAACTGTATGGTTTATTGCCACGAGACAGCCGCTACCCGATCGATGTGCATGAAATAATTGCCCGTCTTGTAGATGGCTCACAGTTTCATGAATTCAAATCTCGCTATGGTAAAACTCTGGTCTGTGGTTTTGCCCATTTAGAAGGCATGCCAGTAGGCATTATTGCCAATAATGGTATCCTTTTTTCTGAATCGGCGCTGAAAGGAACACACTTCATAGAGTTATGCAATCAACGTAACATCCCATTGATATTTCTACAAAATATTACTGGCTTTATGGTCGGAAAGCAGTACGAAAATTCCGGAATTGCAAAGGATGGCGCAAAGATGGTAACCGCTGTTGCCTGTAGTCATGTGCCTAAATTTACCGTGGTTATTGGAGGCTCTTTTGGCGCCGGTAATTACGCTATGTGCGGGCGTGCATATCAGCCGCGTATGCTTTGGATGTGGCCGAATTCACGTATATCAGTTATGGGTGGTGAGCAAGCTGCCGCTGTTCTTGCAACAGTGAAGCGAGATGTTTTAACTGCAACAGGCAAACAGTGGTCTGAGGCTGATGAAACTAGCTTTAAAGCGCTTATAAAGCAGCAATATGAAGACCAGGGTAACCCCTATTATGCCAGCGCACGGCTTTGGGATGATGGGATTATTGATCCTGTCGATACCCGTAGAGTATTAGCCTTGGGATTGGCAGCAGCGTTAAATGCAGAAATCAAAGAAACACCCACCGGCGTTTATCGAATGTAAGTAATTATGCAAGAGTCGGCAGTCATCAGAAATGAAAGAAAATAAAGAAAGAAAGGAATAATTAATGAGTCAGGTAATACGCCAGGACAAAGACAAGCATGGAATTGTCACGCTAACACTTACGCGCCCCGAAGTTCATAATGCATTTAATGCGGATTTGATCTCTGCACTAACCTCCAGCCTGCTGAGCTTGCGACAGGATGTTGAACTACGAGCCGTGGTTATTACTGGTGCGGATAAGGCTTTTTCTGCGGGTGCAGATTTGAACGAAATGCGCGCGGGCATCAATGCAAGCGATGCTGAAAATCAACAGCAGGCAATGGCTCTGGCAGCACTCCTTAGAACCCTGAATTATTTTCCTAAACCCACATTGGCAATGGTTAATGGTGCCGCATATGGCGGTGGTGTTGGTCTAATTGCCTGTTGTGACATAGCAATTGCTGCAAACCATTGTAAATTTGGCTTAACTGAAACTCGACTAGGCCTGGTTCCCGCTGTTATCTCACCCTATGTAGTTAGAAGAATTGGAGAAGCCGCTTCCAGACGTTATTTTCTTAACGGAGACCGCTTTAATGCCGAAGAGGCACGCAGAATCGGGTTAATCCATGAAGTCTGCCCAGCAGAAAATTTAGCTGAGGTTGTAGCTAAAGAGCTCGATAAATTGTTAGCCAGCGGTCCAATAGCCAGTATCTTTGCCAAACAACTGGTGTTTGCAATCAGCGGAAACGACCAGGAAAAACAAGCTCGCCTGGATGAAAACACAGCGGCTATGATTGCCCGCTTACGTACATCAGATGAAGGTCAGGAAGGCTTAAAAGCCTTTCTTGAAAAAAGAAAGCCAAGCTGGCAACCTCGCGGCAAAGTTAAAAAATGAGCACTGTTATCAACAGCATTTTAATAGCTAATCGGGGTGAAATAGCCTGCCGGGTGATCAATAGCTGTAAAAAACTTGGAATTCGAAGCATCGCTGTGTATTCCGAAGCCGACCGCAATGCACAACATGTAAAATTAGCAGACGAAGCCATTCTGCTAGGTGCAGCGACCGCAGCCGATTCTTACCTCGATGCTAACAAAATCATCAACGCCGCCATAAGTAGCAAGGCCGATGCAATTCATCCTGGTTATGGTTTCCTTTCAGAGAACGCTGAGTTTGCCCGTCAACTAGAAGCAAAAGAGCTACGTTTTATTGGCCCTTCAGCTGAAGTCCTGGATTTGATGGCATCAAAATCTGCTGCAAAAACTGCCATGGAGCACGCAGCTGTGGCCTGTGTACCCGGTTACCATGGGCAAGACCAGGACGACAAAACCCTTACACTTGCAGCGGATAAAGTCGGTTATCCACTGTTAATCAAAGCCAGTGCGGGTGGTGGTGGCAAAGGTATGCGCATCGCTCGCAGCGCGAGTGAATTTACCGAAGCCCTGGCAGCAACCCGGCGTGAATCTATGCGTGCATTTGCGGATGACCAGGTCATTCTTGAGCGCTACATAGAAAATCCTCGGCATATTGAAGTCCAGGTATTTGCTGACCAACAGGGAAATGTTGTTCACTTGTATGAGCGTGACTGCTCAAGCCAGAGACGCTACCAGAAGGTTATAGAAGAGACTCCTGCACCAAATCTGGACCCAGGCACACGTGAAGCTATGCATAAGGCGGCTATTGATGCTGCCAGCGCTGTTCATTACACCGGCGCAGGAACCATAGAATTTATCCTAGCCGAAAACGGTGAATTCTGGTTTATGGAGATGAATACACGCTTACAGGTTGAACATCCTGTAACTGAAATGCTTACGGGTATTGACCTTGTAGAGTGGCAGATCAGAGTAGCCGCAGGCGAGCCATTACCGCTCAAACAAGCAGCGATAACAATGGATGGCCATGCGATTGAAGTAAGGCTTTATGCAGAAGACCCAAATAATGGATTTTTACCAGCTGCCGGTATAATTAAAGCTTTTATACACCCGCACAACAGTAGCTCAACACGTTTTGATTCTGGCGTTGTCAGTGGTGACCGCATCAGTATTCATTACGATCCAATGATCGCTAAACTCATTGTCCATGCTGACAACAGAAACGCTGCAATTGGACGAATTCAGAAAGCCCTCACCATGACCTGGGTAAATGGGCTAACAAATAACCTCGATTTTCTACAACGATTATTAAGCTCAAAACCTTTTGTTGACGGCACAATTCATACCGCCTGGATTGACAAAAATCTGGATCAATTGATGTCCCCAGTGAACATGCAAAATGAATTGATGTTAGCGAGTGCGGCAATTCTCCAGCATCAGGAACAAGCTACACGCGAGGAAACATCCAACCCCTGGTCTACAGCTGACGGTTGGCGTCTGGGTGAGCACAGCAAACGCCGATTATTGCTAAGCTATATGGGTGAAACTTATATCATCTCGGCAGCTGGCTTCTCAGGTAATTATAAGCTTCGAATTGATGCTAATTCCGCGGACATTCAGAGTCAGATAAAACAGAGCAATGACGCACGCATTCATTACTCTGGCAAGCTGAACAAGCACGCGTTTGAGCGCATTCTATACCACCAGAATAATGACTATTGTCTGGTAACTCCTGCCTGTCGAATGTCGTTTACCGTACTGGACTGGCAACCATCAATTGACCATGACAGTATCGGAAGCGAACAGATAACTGCTCCCATGCCTGGCAATATTATTGAAATTAAGGTCAAACCCGGTGCTAAAGTAGGCAAAGGCGATGTGCTGGTGATAATGGAAGCA
>CAXMRK010000307.1:0-5767 GCA_964195815.1 uncultured Acidimicrobiia bacterium
CATCCCATTAATCACCGACTCTTCAATTTTGCCTGTCGCATTGATCGTAATGCCTGGGTCAAACATAAATATCATGGCAACTATGAGGCGGCATCCGAGATCGATAATAACTGGCTACAATATAGCTTGCTGGAAAAAATATTAAGAAAATACCGGCGCAAAAACTAACACAGTTTAATTAATCCTGGAAACGGCTTTACCTATGGGAATAAATCAGATCAATCAAGCTGAGCAACGCTACCTGCCAATTGGTGACCTGCCATATCCGGACTCAGAAACTCTCGATGTTTGGTTAGTTGATATAGATACCGCCACTTTTACTCAAAATGTCAGCAACATCGGCAAAGACCGCCACGAATTTATAAAGCAGCGTCGTTTTAGCCAGCGTTTTTATACTCGTTTGATTCTCTCCGCATACTTGAGTATTCCAGCCGCAAAATTGCCGTTAATCTATACACTAGCTGGCAAACCAATATTGCAGCCACTAGCTTCACCATTACATTTTAATCTATCCCATAGTCGTCGCTGGTTGGCACTGGCTATTTCATCTGTGCAGACAGTTGGAATTGATATTGAATGCCAACGCGAAAACAATGATCCCTTAGCCTTGTCCGCACGCTACTTTTCTGAGCAGGAACATAATTGGTTATTGCAACAAACAGCAGCACAATTACAAATAGCGTTTAATCGCATATGGGTACGTAAAGAAGCCGCCTTAAAAAATATTGGACTGGGACTTGCCGGTAACATCTCATCTGCAGTGTGTGGTATTAGTAATAAATATTCAGGTGAAGATGCAACAGAAATTCCCGATCAGGTTTTCATTGATCAATCTCTCCTGAGTAAAGAAAACACCGATGATCTGGTGATGAATTCAACTGTGGATAGATTGAATATTGTGAGTTGGGAAATTCAGGAACTGGATATTCAGACCGCGATTGCAATAGAGCACCTACCAAAAACAATTAATAGTTACCAACTCACATGCAAGCGTTCGTAAGCAATACAGTTAAGCGATATTTGCTTCTGCTGGTAATACTGGGGCTACAGGCGTGTTCGACCAACCCCAAAATAGTTGAAGCAATTGAAACTCGTGTTGATCATCGAAGCACTGATTTAGTCTGTATAAATCAAAGCAATAACTGCGCTCTACCATCCACGCTATTGGATCTTGCAAACAGCCCTGAACATCGCGCCAAAATTATCGAAAATGGTGAGCAATCTTTGGTTCTTAGACTACATATGATTCGCGCAGCACGCCATAGCATTGACCTGCAGTATTTTATTTTCAGCGGTGATGCCAGTGGCCGACTCATAATGCATGAATTGCTAATAGCCGCCAAGCGTGGGGTAAAAGTCCGAGTGTTATTTGACCAGTTATTTTCGGTTCAGGATATTCACTATCTCGGCAATATGGGAATGGCACACAACAACCTGGACATCCGACTCTATAACCCAACTTTTCATAAGGCAAGCACTGGCAGTGCCGAATTCGTTAGTGGAGTCGCCTGCTGTTTTTATCGTTTTAATCAGCGCATGCATAACAAAGTATTCATGATTGATCATCAATTAAGTATTCTTGGTGGTCGCAATATTGCAGATCGTTATTTTGATATGGATAGCAGTTATAACTTCCTGGATCGCGATGTTCTTATTAGCGGTCCTGTATCTGCACAGGTACTGGAGTCTTTTGATAGCTACTGGAATAGCACAGTTGTTAAACCTATTCATCAACTACATGACGTCAATGAGTATTTATCTGATCATCAGAACCTTCCATTACCGGCTTCAGTGATTGCAGATCGTTTTCAGAAGCTGCTTAAAGATGCAGCCGATACTAGCTATATCAGGCGACATTTCGCTGATTCATTCCAAACAGTGGATGATATTGAGTACTTCTGGGACCTGCCGCGCAAAAAAAACAACACTCAAAATGTCCGAACCCGAGCAACAGATATTATTTATAAGCGTATTAAGGAAACTAAAACTGAACTGTTTGTACAAGCCCCTTATATGGTAATTAGTAGCCGACTTCAGCGCATTTACCGTCGCTTAAACAAGCATCATCCACAACTCAGAATTATATACTCAACCAATTCTCTGGCGTCTACTGATGCCTGGACAGCCTATGCTCTTTACCATAAAAAGAAAAAACGCTATGTCCAAAAACTAGAAATAGAAATCTATGAATTAATGCCCTACCCGGCTGATATTAAAGAGTTTATACCACGCTATGATCTTCTAATAGATGAAAAAAAGCAGGGCATTACTAGCGATCAATTTATGCCAGCCGCAGTTGTCTCCCCAACTGAAGATCGCCCCGGCCCAAGAACAGGCCTACATAGCAAGTCACTCATTATTGATAATAATTTGCTGATGATAGGCTCACATAATCTCGACCCTCGATCTGAAGGTTACAACACTGAAAACGGTGTCTTTATTCAAGATACCAGGCTCGCTGAAGAACTGCGCCAGTCTTTACTCAAGAATATTGCTGGTGCAAACAGTTGGGTGATTGCCAGCCGTAACGACTTCACCCCCGTTGTCTCAAATATCGGCGGCGCACTGGAAGATTTCTCTTCTACCCTGCCAATTTTTGATATCTGGCCATTTTCTTCAACTACTGCCTGGCAAATTCGCCCGGGCGGTAATGAATTCAGTCCCTTAAATCCTGAGTTTTACAATAACTACCTACCGGTTGGCAGATTTCCTGAAGTGAGCATGACCAAGCGTCAAATTATGACCTTGATCGTTGGTTCGTTTTTTGGCTTTATGGGACCAATAATGTAAGCCTCAGAGTATTAAAAGTTTGTGTGTTAGCGCCTAAGCAACGAAAACAACGCTACCAACCCAGCAGTAATCCCCAATACTGAAAAACCAGCCAATTGCCATGGGCCAGTTTCCAGCGCAAGAAATACTGCAGAAACTACTGCCAAACTAGCACTTAGCAGATAGCGGCGGTTACGTTGGCTTTCTTTTACAAAGGTCTCATTAAGCGCTTTTAATTCCTCTGAATCCATACGCGTGCGTAATTCACCGCGGGTCGCCATGGTGAGATAGTCGCGGACCAAACCAGGCATTTCCGGTGCTTTAGATAACCAGTTTGGAAGCTTGTCACGGAGATCGGCAAAGGTATGCTCAAAACCATATTTCTCTCGTATTATCGATTCTAGTTCCGGTTTAGCTACCGCCCATATATCCAGATCAGGATAAAGTTGTCTGCCCAGCCCCTCAATATTTAGCATGGTCTTCTGTAACATAATCAACTGGGGTTGAACCGCAAGCTGAAAACGTCTGGCTACCCTGAACAGGCTCAGGAGCATATGCCCAAAGGAAATCTCATTGAGAGGACGAGAAAAACTGGACTCACCAACTGTACGAACTGCAGCTTCCAATTCATCAACACGAGTCGCAGCAGGAACCCAGCCCGCTTCAATATGCAATTCAGCGACACGCCGATAATTTTGTTTAAACAAAGCAATAAAATTTTCTGATATGTAGTAAAGATCCTGCGGTGATAAACTCGCGACGATTCCATAATCGAGCAGGATATAACTTGCGTCTGCCGGATTGCTGACATCAATCAGTATATTGCCTGGATGCAAGTCTGCATGAAATAGATTATCCCGAAAAACCTGAGTGTAAAACATACGCACGCCACGGACCGCCAAACGCTTAAGATCTACACCTGCTGCTTTGAGAGCCTCAATATCTCCAACCGGGATACCTTCGACCCGCTCCATTACCAGTACATTATCTTTGCTCAATGACCAGTAAATAGTGGGTATATATACTTCCTTCGAGTTTTTAAAGTTACGTTTTAATAAACTGGCATTAGCCGCTTCACGCTGCATATCCAGCTCATCATAGATAACCGATTCAAACTCTTTAACTAGCTCAAGTGGCCTGACCCTGCTGCCACCATGCCAGTAGCGCTCTAAAATTCCAGTAATGGCTTTCAATGGCTCCAGATCGCGAACTAACTGCCTACGGATTCCTGGACGAACAACCTTAACAACAACCTTTTCACCCGTTTTTAAGATCGCACCATGTACCTGAGCAATTGATGCAGAGGCTAGAGGCTCTATCTCAAATTCTTTAAATAATTCTGCAACTGGAGCTCCTAGTGCTTTTTCGATAATTGCCTGCGCTTCGGCACCTGGGAACGGTGGCACACGATCCTGCAATAACGACAACTCATCTGCAATCTCACCCGGGAGCAGGTCTCTTCGAGTTGATAGTATTTGGCCAAACTTAACGTAAACCGGGCCCATTTCCTGCAAAGCAAGTCGCAAGCGCTTACCCACCGGCACATCCTTGATATCCGCTGACTTACGTAAAGTCAGTAAACCCGCGAGGCGCAGTGGCTGATACAAGGGTGTTCCAAAGGCAATTTCATCCAGCCTATAGCGCGCTAAAATAGTATTAATTCGCCATAGGCGAAACATTTGTGTAACTGCTGAGATCATGGATTCCCAGTCCGTTCTTTGATTTTTTTCTCAATCTCAGTAACCGCATCACCCAGCGACTCAACCGACTCCCTAAAATCTCCGAACTCGGTTCTGCTAGTGAAATTTTTTGCCTGTTTTGCGGCCATTCCCTGAAGCCCACTTTGTCCTACATCACGGCCAAATTCTGCAACTTTTTGCGCAAAACCACCGATGCCCTTAGCCGCAAGACCCAGTTGGTGAGCGAGTACATCTCCAACGATATTGCTTAACTTATCTTCCCAGTCGAAATCCAGTTTTTTCATTAGGGTTTCAAAATCACGTACCAGACTGGCATCTCCTTCAATCGTTACTTTACTCTCAGGATTCGCCCATTCAGGTTTTGCTAATTCCGGTTTCGCCATACCAAATAATGCTATTGGAGTACCACGTATCCAGGTGGCAACTTCTGACGGCTTTTCTGCCGTCACAATAAGCTCATTATTGTCAGAGTGAAAGAACAGTTCCAGCCCGGTACCTTCCAGATCTAAACCAAGAACTCGTGCTCCCAGGCTTTTAATCATGTTAAGCGCTTCGGGGTCATTGGCTAACTGGCTGTTAATTGCTCTTTGCAACAGTCCTGCAAACACACCAGGAAGCGGTGTGTAATATGCCTTTCTAGAAGACGATTCAGACATGATACCCTCGATGAATTGCGACCACACCATTGGTCATATTTTCAAAACTGACTTTTGAAAAACCAGCGGCACGCATCATTTCAGCCAGGGTTTCCTGATTGGGATGTTTGCGGATGGATTCGGCCAGATAGCGATAGCTGTCTTCATCATTAGCTACAACAGCACCAATTTTAGGTAACAAAGAAAATGAATAAATTTCGTAGAGTTTTTCCATTGTTTTAGAGTTTACGCTGGAAAACTCAAGAATATTAACCTGACCACCCGGCTTCAGAACACGATACATTTCACTAAGTGCCGCATCTTTATCAGTAACATTGCGTAATCCAAAAGCCATTGTTATTGCATCAAAACAGTTGTCATCAAATGGCAACTTTTCAGCATTCGCAATTTCATACTCAAGACCTTTAATTAAGCCTCGGTCTTCCATCCGTGCCCTTCCAACTGCGAGCATGTCAGGATTGATATCTGATAAAACAACCTTTCCAGCATGCCCTACTCTAGGTAGTAATAAACGGGCAATGTCCCCGGTACCACCGGCAAGATCAAGAACATGGTCACCGGAATTTACCGCGGCAGTACGCACAAAGTGACGTTTCCATAAACGATGAATCCCGAAGGACATTAAATCGTTCATCACATCAT
>CAXMRK010000308.1:0-4363 GCA_964195815.1 uncultured Acidimicrobiia bacterium
TTGCCATGAAGGCCGTTGCATCACCGAGAAAATCAAATACTTTGCCTCAAGGCTCGATATGGAAGCTCTGGCAAACAGCGAACGCAAAAAAGCCTTTAACTGGCTATGTCATTTAACCGGAGATATTCATCAACCCTTACATTCCGGCTTTGCGGATGATCGGGGTGGCAATTCAGTAACGGTCAATTATCATGGCACTGAGATGCCCTTACATACACTTTGGGATGAAGGAATTATTCGCCGACACCACAAAGACTGGAAGCAACTGAGCCAGCAACTTATACAGCAACAGGAATTGTCGCTGCCAGAAAATTCCAGTTGGTGTCTGAACGAAGCTAATGATTGGACCAATGATTCGCATCAAATAATTCTTGGCGACAGGGTTTACCCAGCACAGGGGAAATATAAAATCAGCAGGAAATTCGAACGACAAGCGGAGCAGTTAATCCAGACTCGGCTGGGTCTGGCTGGTTCACGACTGGCAAGAATGCTCAGCGCGATACGTACAGGCAAGGTAGACCCGACCTGCACACAAAACTAGCTTTATGATCAGCAGGAAATTCGAACAACAAGCGGAGCAGTTAATCCAGACTCGGCTGGTTCACGACTGGCAAGAATGCTCAGTGCGATACGTACAGGCCAGGTAGACCCGGCCTGTACACAAAACTAGCTTTTATAAATCGCGGGCTACGCGGAAACCAACTCGTGAGAAGCGTGAACTGGTACCTGAAGAGATACGTGATGCACTGCGTGCTTTGCCAGGAGCAGAACTCCAGGAAGCACCACGGATAACGCGGCGCGCACAACCCGGGTTAACCCAGGCCGAGCCATCAGTAGGAGCCTGCACATAGGTTGAATGCCAGCAATCGTTAGTCCACTCACTGACATTACCACTCATGTCATATAAACCAAATAGGTTACTGGTATAGTTTGCAACGGGTGCCGGTCCCCAGAAACCATCATTGTATCTTCTAAAACCATCCGTCCAACGTCTGCCTGAAGCGGACTTATCCCGATCTCCGGTGACATTAGTAACTACAATTTCAGGAACGCCATCGCCCCACCAATATATTGACTGGGTACCAGCGCGGGTGCTGTATTCAAATTCTGCTTCTGAAGGTAGCCGATAATTTCTACCGGTGTTATCAGCCAACCATTTTGAGTAAGCGGCAGCATCATTCCAGGAAACATGAATGACTGGTAATTCCGCATCAGCATTCCTACCATGGAAATCATGTCGCCAGTTCACTCTTTCTTTTTCACTGATGGTACCGTTATCTTCATCATAAACACGTGACTTGCCAATTTTTTCAGCATCAGTGGTGTAACCGGTGTCATTAACAAAGAGCCTAAACTCAGCGACTGTGGTTTCATGCTGTGCCATTGCAAATCCACGTGCAAAACTGACCCGATGAACCGGTCTTTCATTATTTGAAGAGTCTTCAACCGATGGATCGGAGCCCATCAGGAATTCGCCCGCTGGAACAACAATCATCACCGGAGTCTGTCCTGTTAAAACACCAGTGAATGCTTCCTGAATCTCTTGTCCTGGTGAAAAGCTGCCATATTTACGGGCATCAGCTAATCTAACCCGCAATTGATTAATTGTGCCATTATCAGCCCCAACCGCTACCAATTGAGCAATCCGTGTATCAGCGGAATCATACCGGCCTGCATCGATATCAGCCGTGGTATCGCTTTGCATACTGAAAATAACATCGCCAAGCAAGCCACTGACTTCGCTGCGTGCCTGAGACAATTGAACTTCGCTCAGAGGAATTTGTTCGGCCTGAGTCAACAAATCGAGTGACTGCTCATAATCTCCTGCAGTGGCATCAACTTTTGCAGCTTCAATCACAGCTAATAACAAGGTATTCATGCCATCTGTAGCCGCTTGATTTTCAGGGTCAGCACTCAACATCGCTGCATAACGCTCATAGGCATTGGTTTCCGGGGGTGAAAAATACCGACCTTCGGTGATATCAGCAGCGGCATCTGCAAGCGCTAGATTTCGTGCTGTTCTGGCAGTAATTGCAGCGCCAAGGTTTGCCAGTCCCGCATAATTACTGTCAATTGTGCGTACTGCGGTTTGCAGACGACGCGCCATGCCCATTTGATTGGCATCCACTGCTGCAGCCGCTTGTGCCAGCAAATCGTTCAAAATACCATCGCGCTCAGTCTTTGCTGCAGCATCTTCAGGGTCCAGTGCCATACGGACTAATACATCCTGTAACAGAGCATCCTGATCAGCGTCTGGCAAAGTCACATCCGGCATATCAAGATCTGCAGCAGTTGGTACTAATGCCATCGGTGCACTCATATCAAGACTGAATTCATTGCTGGTATCAAGACCAAGTCGATTAACGGTACGGCGGGTTGTAGTAGGGGCCTCTTCAACAGTTTCCACAGCTTCCGTAACAACATCTTCAGCAGTATCCACAGCTCCCGCAACAACATCTTCAGCAGTATCCACAGCTCCAGTAACAACATCTTCAGATGCATCCACAGCTTCCGCAGCAACATCTTCTATAGCCTCTGCAGCAACATCCGCAATTGTTTGCCCAGCTGCTTCGAGGGTATCGTCAACAGAAGCATCAACCACATCGGTTGCAGTTTCGACCGCGGTTTCGGCTTCAGTAGTTAAAGCCTCATCTGGGGCCTCATCTTGAGCCCACACAGATGCACTACTAAACAACCCAAAGGTTAGCAGACATAAAGATAGTTTAATCAAACGGTGATTAGATATTAGCATTAGTACTTCCCTGGCTTTCAAAGCGCCTAATAGTGTTGATCGCCCATTCTATGACGGGTCTATAACGGTTTTCATCATGCGTCACAATACCGCAGAAACTGACTGACGACAAGTCATTGCAAACCCTATAAAATGCGAGCCTGACATGACTAAATTAAGATTATATTAAGTATGACGCGAAGCCAACAGATAACTGCAGCAGAAAATGCAGCACAGAATCCAGAAATAATAACTACAGATGCTGGCTTAAGTAGCGCTAGCGAGATATGGAATAAGTGTAATATCCTGGCCGTTGATACTGAATTTATTCGTGAAAAAACCTATTACGCAATACTCGGATTAATCCAGATCAGTGATGGGAAAACCGTGTGGTTGGTTGATCCCCTGGGGATCAATGATTTTGAGCCACTGATTGCTATGCTAACCAACCCGGAGATTCTAAAGTTATTGCATGCACCATCTGAGGATCTGGATGTTTTAAAAAACACCCTCGGCTGCTTACCAGAGCCTATGTTTGACCTACAGCTCGCAGCTTCATCTCTCGGACAGCCTCTACAGATCAGTTATCAAAGGCTAATCGAGTGGCAACTGGACATTCATATCGATAAAGGCGAATCGAGGTCCAACTGGTTACAGCGACCGTTGACCGATTCACAGCTGCATTACGCTGCTCAGGATGTAAATTATTTACCCTTGGTATATCAACAGGTAAAAACCGAACTGGAAACCAGTAAGCGCTATCAATGGGTAGTCGAGGATAGCCAGCTGCAGCTTGAAAAAGCTCGCCAAATCCTGGATATGGACAGTCTCTACTTTAGATTCAGAAGTGCCTGGCGCTTAAAGCCCATCCCTCAAAAGGTGCTTCAAGAACTCTGTCGATGGCGTGAATTAGAAGCCGAAAAACGCAATTTGCCGCGAACATTTATCCTCAGAGATAATGATTTAATGGCCATCGCACAAACACTGCCTGACTCGCTGGAAACATTAACAGAATGCACTGATGCCCACCCTCGCGCGTTACAACGACACGCACAGAAAGTACTCGAATTGGTAGATAACATCCAAAGCGATCAGAACTCTGAAATAATTGGCCAGGCACCACCATTACCATTGCATGGCGAGGAGAAAAAATGCCTGAATTCTATTCGCGGAATTCTCGCAAACACAGCTGCGGAACTAGGCATTGAAAGCAGTATATTAATGAGCAAGCGCGAACTTGAAGATTTACTCCAGAAGCGCCCTGTGACAGACTTACCGGCACGATTTAGCGGCTGGCGAAACCATTATTTAAGCCCTATTGTAGAGACGATAAATCAATTATCACGGACAAGCTAGTGTAGTGACCTATACTATATGGCTCTAAATAACTAGATAATACAGGACACTACACTAACCATGTCTCAATTACGTATATCACTTTTTTTGCTGCCCTTTTTGTGGCAACCATTAAGCGCTGCAGACGAATTACCAGAAACCGAAATTTACCTGCTGGATCTCAACAGTGACACTGCTGAACCGATAAACATCAGCCAACATCAGGGTTACGATAATCAACCTGCATTCAGCAAAGATGGTAGCCAGATTTACTACAGCCGCTTCGATGACGAGCAA
>CAXMRK010000309.1:0-6403 GCA_964195815.1 uncultured Acidimicrobiia bacterium
CATCTTGGCCGTCCCCCAAATCCCCTATCCCACCGCCATTAACATTGAGCGCATGACACCCGATACAGGAACGCGTTAACAGGTTCTCCCGTGGAATCACATGGCAGGCATTACAGGTTCCTGTTGCACCGCCGGCTGGTAGTACTAATGCGGCCTTATTTAGCTCAGAGCTCAACACTTAATTTCCTGACCTTATTTGTTTATGCAGTCTATTTTTGTGGATCACGTAGGTAGTCTCTTGTTTGTAAATACCAGTAATTTAACTGAGCAGCTATCAAACCGGCTGCACCAAAAACTGATTTAAGTGAATAATCAGAAAACCATTGATATCGATTATCATCCTCTGCAATCGCCCCTGCAAGTAGTTCACCCAGGGCAGAGGTAGGAGCAACACCATGCCCACCGAATCCGGTCACGTGCCAGAGTCCAGGTTCGCTGAGACCAATCATTGGCATTTGATGACGTGAATAACCCATAAGACCTGACCAGACATATTCAGCTTTCACGTTTGCCAACTCAGGGAATACGCGCTTCATATCACTCCGCAAAACATTTTCTATAGTCTTTGTATCAGGATCGCGAACTGAAATTCTCCCTCCCCAAAGCAGACGCTGATCAGACAATTTACGATAGTAGTCAAATGCAAAACGGGTATCATAAACCGCCCAATTAGGGCGAATTAAACTCGGCAGCATTTCCGGCAATGGTTCAGTCACCATGATATAAGTTGCAATAGGCAAAATTGCACGCTGTGGACTACTGGCTAATATCTGTTGGTAGCCACCACATGCTAGTACAACATGCTCAGCTTCAACAACAACATCACCAGCTGTTACTTTCCAACCACTACCCGACTTTGTAATCGCAGTCACTGGAGTATGCTGCCAAACTGGAATGCCTGCCTCATCTAAGCTTTTAGCGAGTCCGTGGGCATATTTAAGCGGATGAAAATGTACTGCATCCGTTTCTAGTAAACCATCATAGTAGCGTTCAGTATCGAGTTGGCCTCTCATTTCTTGCCTGGAT
Organism: uncultured Acidimicrobiia bacterium; assembly: GCA_964195815.1. Lineage (GTDB taxonomy): Bacteria > Pseudomonadota > Gammaproteobacteria > Xanthomonadales > SZUA-36 > SZUA-51. The sequence goes on from CAXMRK010000309.1 coordinate 1,027, forward strand.
ACAAACTCCCAATTGGTTCCAAGCGTCTGATTCATAAGTTTCATTTCTGCGTGTAATTCAGCTGGTTTATCGAACCAATCGGCCAACATTATTCCGCTATTTTCCAACTGGCAATCGATACTATATCTTTTGACGCGCTGCCGAATCAGTTTGACCGCGCCGGTGGTAAGTTGGTACATTTCCCTCGCACGCTGTACCCCTTGCTGTCGAATTAATGCTCGCGGTGAGAGCGAATACCCTCCAAATACAAAGCCAGCATTTCGGCCTGAAGCCCCGTGTCCAACTTCACCTGCCTCGACAACCACAACCTCGTTAGTGCCTCTCTCATGAAGGCCAATAGCAGTTGCTAACCCAGCAAATCCTGCACCAACTATGCAGACCTTGGTAGAGGTGTTTTGGGCTGTTGTTGTCGCAGAAAAAGATGTTTTTAAACTGGCTTTGTACCAGCTGTCAGCCTTTTGTGAATTGATATATTTATGGACTTCTGAGTTCATACAAGAATGTTCCCTGTTACTGGTCTGATATAATGTATTTTACTGATTAATCTATCACCTGTGGCTAGTTAGAATGATGGGCAAACAAAGCAAGTACATTGCAAAACATCCAGACGAACACGGCCTGATTAATTATAGCGAAGCTGAGCATGCTATATGGGCAAAATTGATGCATCGGCAACTAGACATCATTAATGGCCGCGCCTGCCAGGAGTTTCTTGATGGTCTGGATATTCTCAAGCTTCCAAAAGACCATATCCCACAAACAAAAGACATTTCTAAAATACTACAACGACGAACCGGCTGGGTTGTCGAACCGGTACCCGCATTAATTGGTTTTCAGCAGTTTTTCAGCATGCTTGCAGAACGTAAATTTCCAGCGGCATCTTTTATTCGCAGCGAAGATGAAATGGAGTATTTGCAAGAGCCTGATATATTTCACGAAATTTTTGGACACGCCACCATGCTGACCCAACCGGCGTTCGCAGACTTCACTCATGCATATGGTATTGCTGGGCTCAAAGCCAGCAAGGAAGATAGAATTTTACTCGCACGCCTGTACTGGTTTACAGTCGAATTTGGTCTAATCGATACTACAGCAGGTCTAAAAATCTATGGCGGTGGCATAAATTCATCACCTGGCGAATCTATTTATGCCCTGGAAAGCGATATTCCAAAACGGCAAAAATTTGATACATTGACGGTGCTACGAACCCCATACAGGATTGATATTTTCCAGACGGTATATTTTGTCATTCAACAAATGCAGGATTTATTCACACTTGCGCGTGAAGATCTGGCGGGAATACTCCAACAAGCTAAACGGCTAGGTCAACTCCCTCCCACCTTTCCACCTAAAGAAAGTATTGTTGACTAGTAACTTTAAAAAGGAAATATAAATAAATGAGTGTTGATTTATTAGATAAACATTGCGCCGCCTGCGAAGGTGGCATAGGTATGCTTGAAGCGGATAAAATTTCTGAACTAATGTCACAGGTATCTGACTGGGAAATCAGTGCTGATGGTAAGTGCTTACAACAAACATTTCGCTTCAAGGGCTTTTTTAAAACCATGTCTTTTATCAATGCCATGGCCTGGATCGCTAATCAAGAGGGTCATCATCCCGATTTCAGTGCTGGCTATAATTTCTGCACTGTCAACTGGACCACCCATGAAGCAGATGGGTTAACAGAAAATGACTTTATCTGCGCTGCAAAAACCAGTGGTTTATTGAACATTGAGTGATTTCGAACTAGTTGAGCGGCTTAAACAGGCGCGGGCTCAAGTCAATCAGCTGATTGTTGGTAAACCAACAGCAGTTGAAGCTGCCTTCGCCTGCTTATTGGCTGGTGGGCATTTGCTAATTGAAGATATACCAGGTGTAGGCAAAACTACATTGGCCCATAGTCTGGCAGTAACGCTAGGAACATCATGGCAGCGAATTCAGTTCACCAGTGACATGCTTCCTGCCGATATTTTGGGTGTGTCTATCTACCAACGACAAACAGACACTTTTGAATTTCACTCAGGCCCGATATTTAATCAACTTGTACTAGCAGATGAGATTAATCGAGGGACGCCAAAAACACAAAGTGCCCTACTCGAGGCAATGGCTGAAAAACGTGTAACTGTTGATGGTAAAACCAGGCAACTACCACAACCGTTTTTTGTTATTGCAACCCAGAACCCCCTGGATAATGCAGGTACTTTTCCCTTACCAGATTCCCAGTTAGATCGGTTTTTACTCAGCATTTCAATAGGCTACCCACAGGCCAATGAAGAAAGACAGCTACTAGCAGGCACTGACAGACAAGAGCTTCTTCAGCAATCTCTGCCTATGCTACAGGCAGATGATCTTGCCGCATTACAACTACTGACTCGTTCTGTTTATCGATCAGAGGCTTTACTCAATTACCTCCAGGCACTGCTTGCAGCGAGTCGTAAATGGCCTGGCTTAAAACATGGACTGTCACCTCGAGCTGGCCTCGCCCTGATGCATTGCGCAAGTGCTATGGCTGTATTATCTGGCCGGGATTATTGCTTGCCAGAAGATATCCAGAAGATTTTTCCAAATTTATGCCGCCATCGCCTCATTATTCGCGACAGTTTGAATCAACAGGCTTCTACACCTGAAGGTTTGGCTGCAGAGATTCTAAACTCGGTAGCAGTGCTGGATGCAGATCATCATCGCCAATGAGCGGTATTAACCAAACCAGACTAACTCTGCATCAAAAATTTCTGCGCCACATTAATGCTCGTCGCGGACCATTGCAGCCCCCATTTGAACTAGGCTATCGGCAAATTTTTATAATACCCAGCTGGTTTGGTATAGGCTTCGCTATTCTCATCCTGCTAATGACTTTGGCAGCATTAAACTACAACAATAACCTGGCATTGATCTTAAGTTATTTATTGTTGGCAATCTATTTGCTGGTAAGCAGTTTGGGCTATAGAAATCTGCGTGGAATTAAAGTCTTTCCGGCTATCTCTGAAGGGGTATTTGCAGGTGAAACAGCCATATTCAAAATTCGCATTGAAAGTACGGCTATGCAAAGATTCGCACTGGAATGCTGGCAGGATGAATGTTGCGACCAGGTCAGTATCAATCCAGATAAAGATGCAACCTTAGTGATTAGAAAAACAACCACTAAACGCGGTCAATTGTCATTGGGGCCCTGGAAATTACAGTCATTCTGGCCCTTTGGTTTTTATCGAGCCTGGTCCTGGATCATGCCAGCTGACAAGTGCCTGGTTTACCCTTCTCCTGCAGACAATCCACCACCGTTACCACGTGCCGGTAAGCTTCATAGCCTGTCTTCAAAACAACAACGGGGAGAGGAGGATGAACTCAACGGTTTGAGAGAATATGTAGGTGGTGATCCACTCAACCGAATCGCCTGGCGAAGTAGTGCCCGAGCAGACCATCTGATCACTCGAGAAAACGAGAGTCAACAAGGAGACCAGGTTGTGCTCAGTTGGGAATCTCTTGATGGACAGTCAACTGAGTCGCGTCTTTCTATATTAACTACATGGGCTTTGCAAGCTGAACAACTAAATTTTGAGTGGAGTTTAAAGTTACCTGAAATAGAGCTTAGCCATGGCAAAGGACCCGAGCATCTTCATCAAGCGTTAGCGCAATTGGCACTGTTTAATGAGTAGGCGCTCAAAACCAATCAAACTATCAGAAAGATCTGTTTTATGGTCACTCGGAGGGATGCTATTTGCTAGTTTACCTGGCTGGGCAATTTTCCCGCTTGAAATTATGTTGTTTAGCCTGAGTACGCTTACCTGGAGACTACTGGCACACCGTTTTCAATGGGCTGCTACCGCAGTATGGCTAAAGCTACCACTGGTGATAACAGCTTTGGCGCTATTGTACTTTTCATATGGCCACTTATATGGTCGCCGGGTAGCTGCCGCAATGCTGTTGTCGATGATGTCGCTCAAAGCACTCGAAATGGATAACCGTCGTGATTCCAGAGTCCTGGTTAGCCTCGGAGTATTTCTCGCTGCGACATATTTTCTTTTTCTACAATACCCAATAATGCTAATCTATGGCTTGGTAGTATTAATGCTAATGCTACATAGCCTGAATATTCTGCAGCTAGAAAAAATACCCAGAACAGCTGTTACTGATCAGGACATAAGAGATGATCGCGCCTCGCCAAAGCTCCCTCTATTTAGTGGTGCGGCCTCAAGTCTGCGAGTCATTCTCTACGCGCTGCCCCTCGGAATTGTACTCTTCATCGTTTTCCCTCGACTTGCAACGCCCTTATGGGGAGTCCCTGAAGCGGCTCTTGATGGAAAATCCGGGCCTTCTGACAAGATGGCACCAGGTAGCATTCAAAGCCTGTATCTGGATGATAGCCCTGCTTTCAGAGTTGAATTTATGGGCAATCGCCCGGCCAGGGAAAACCTTTATTGGCGGGGGCCTGTATTGTGGAATTTCGATGGCCGTAGCTGGACAACACTAAGTCGTGGCTTGCGTAGACTTGCGCCCACCCAATTACCCGAGCGAACTTCCAGCAGCATTCAATACCAGGTTCAAATGGAACCTTCTGAACGCCATTGGATGTATACCCTCGATTATCCAGTTGATATCCCAGTCGCTAGCAAGTTAACCCAGGGCTATCAGCTTTATACCAAACAGGCGATCACTAACTCAATGATTTACCGGGTCACTTCAGAACCAGAGTTCCAAAAACCCGTTAACTTAAGCCCTGTTTTTAGACAAATAACACTTAATTTACCGGAGTCATACAACCCTAAATCATTGCAATGGGTTAACAGCTTAGCGAGTCAGATACCAGCTAACATTGCTCAAGACAGTCCTGAATCAAAGCTCATACTCATTAACAAAGTACTAAATTACTTCAATCAAGAAGCATTTTACTATTCACTCAATCCACCACTTTTGGGACACCATAGTGTTGATGAGTTCCTGTTTAATACCCGTAACGGTTTCTGCGAACACTATGCATCGACATTTACAGTTTTAATGCGTATGGCAGGAATACCGGCACGGGTTGTTACTGGTTATCAGGGAGGTTATTACAATCAAGCCGGTGAATATTTATTATTGCGCCAATCGGATGCGCATGCCTGGTCTGAAGTATGGATTGAAGGCAAAGGCTGGCTGCGTATTGACCCTACCAGTATGGTTGCCCCGGAACGAATTCTATCAGGAGCATTGGGTGTGCAGGGTGAACCACGCAACTGGCATGACTTTGGCTGGTTACGAACACTCCGCAACAACGTTGATTTAATCCAGCATTTTTGGAATAACTGGGTGCAGGATTATTCAGCCGCTAGCCAAAGCCGGATATTGCTAGTACTAGGTCTGGACCGGCTTAATAGAAGCTGGTTAATGCTATTGATACTGG
>CAXMRK010000310.1:0-2342 GCA_964195815.1 uncultured Acidimicrobiia bacterium
CTTACGTCCGGCGATAATCCAGCCAAGACTAAATAGAACTACGACGCTAATCAGTAGCAGCAAAACAAATAGTACAAGGTTCAGGCTGAAATACGTCAGCACCTGTTGCAGCCAAGTTTCAATCTGTTTCATGGTGTTTTACCTGTTGCCAAAGTTCTTCTTGAGTTTGCAAATTAAGTGCTTGCATACCGCCATCTCCTTCAGACAGTTGCTCCATTGCCCGAAATCGTCTGCTGAATTTGTTATTCGTTGCTCTCAATGCGCTCGCCGGATCAATCTTCAGATGCCGGGCTAAATTAACTACAGCAAACATCAAATCACCCAGTTCAGCCTGCATATTGATCTGATGCTGTTGTTTAATTTCAGTCCGCAACTCTTCCGCTTCCTCAATGATTTTATCTAACACCGGATCTGGATCTTGCCAGTCGAAACCAACCAGTGCTGCTCGTTTCTGAATTTTCAAAGCACGTTCCATAGCCGGTAAAGCTGCTGGTATATCATCCATTAAACTGTGTGAATCACGACCTGCTCTTTCTTCAATTTTAAGCGCTTCCCATCTTTTTTTCTGTGCTGTGGCATCAACTGCCTGTGCCTCCGCTTCAGGCGTAAAAACATGTGGGTGTCTACGCACAAGTTTCTCAGAGATGCTTCTCAAAACCTGAGAAAAATCAAAATGACCTGCTTCTTCAGCCATTCTGGAATGATAAACTACCTGAAAGAACAGATCACCAAGCTCATCGCGTAAGTCATCCCAATCTCCCCTGTCGATAGCATCTGCGACTTCATAAGCTTCTTCAATAGTATATGGGGCAATGGTTTTAAAGGTTTGCTCACGGTCCCAGGGGCACCCGCTTTGCGGATCCCTCAAACTAACCATGATTTCAAGCAAGCGCTCCAGATCAGACATCAAACAACCTGTTATTAAACTATTGGGAGTTTGATTGTAATACGCGCACCACCTAGTGGTGATGAATTTATTGAAAGATTTCCCTGATAGGCTAAAACCAGATGCTGAACAATAGATAAACCCAGACCATGGCCTTTTCTTTGTTCATCTGCACGTAGACCAGCACCCTGCTGCTCTCCGCGAACGCCCCTGCGCATAATCAAATCGATCTGATCTGTTGAAATACCAGTACCATTATCATCAATGACAAAAACCAACTGACTGCCATCGGCAGAGGTCGCCACATTTATTTCTACACTGCCACCACCATATTTACAGGCATTTTCCATCAGGTTGCCCAACAACTCGAGCAAATCTCTTTCATCACCACGAAAAACCAGCGAGCTATCAATCTGGCTGCTTATCCCCACATCTGGATAAATCGTCTTCAAGGAACGTTTGATTCGTTCAAGTTGAGTGGCAATATTGATCCGCTGCCCGTGTAATTTACGTGTTGAAAGACTGGCTACTTCAAGATGTCTGGAAATCAATTGTTGCATATCATCCAGAGCAGATTGAATGGTGCCACGCTTAGAAAAAGAATCCTGAGCCTGGCTTTCAAGGCTGGCACTAATGATGGCCAGCGGTGTTTTCAGACCATGCGCCAATGCGTCTAAATCATGTCGAAACTGTTTACGATTACGCTCTTCGCTGGCCAATAAAAGGTTAATGTTATCAGTCAAAGGTTGTAGCTCATCCGGAAAATTACCATCCAGATTACTCGCATCCCCTGCTTCTATGGCAGCAACAGAATCAGAAATTTCCGCGAGAGGATATAAGCCCCAACGAATTAACAGCCATTGCACGAGCAAGAGTAAAATTGTAGTACCCCCCAGCCAACGATACAGTCCATTACGAAAGCTGGATATAATTTGTTCAGCTGCGGCAGGATGCTCCAGCACCATAACCCGCATGCCTACTTCATTACCATCATCAAGCTCCCATACCACCCCATTAACCAGTTGGTACCAGGGGTGCTGCTTTGTTGGGGTTAAGTAGTCTGATTGCCCCGGCAGGGTCTCTGGTACAAGCGGAAGATCAGCAGCAATTGCTGAAGGTGATTGCCAGATGTCTGTGTTGGTGGCTGCCTGAATGTAAAGACCCGAGCCAGGAAGGCTGAGCTGTGGATCATTAATTTCACCGCTAAAGGATATTTGCCCACTGACATCGACTTCCAGATTGGCGAGTGCATAGTAGAAATAGACATCCAGACGTTTGGCTAAAGTTTTTTCAGTTGTTTGAATAAACGAGCGGTCAAGCGCAAAACCGACAGACAGCAGTGCCAATAATACAAATATGCCGCCACTAGCGAGCAAGCGCAAGCGTAGCGATGCGGGGCTCTTCAACATATTTCGAGACACTTCTGTTGTTTTTGTGAACTCACATCTTGCGCCTA
>CAXMRK010000311.1:0-5948 GCA_964195815.1 uncultured Acidimicrobiia bacterium
GTCGATGAGCGTTTCTATTCGGTCGAGTATGTCTGCAACAAATTGCTGGCCCACTTGTGGAATCAATTGCTCTTCGTAATAAAGATGTAGTTCTCGCAGGTCGTTTACAGCTGAGTCGGTGAGACAAACTTTCACTTTTTGAGACCCAAAATCCTTTTTGCATTAGTGATGTCAGTAACCTTTCCGTCTCTTACCTCCATTAGTCCTTGCGCTACTGCTTGCATAAATGCCACTTTTTCTTCAAGAATTTCGTATTCTTCCAACCCTTGGACTACGGCCACCCCTCGGCCACGACTCGTCACTAGAATTGGTCGCTTGTTGTCATTTGCTCGAGTTACGATTTTTCCAGGATTTACCTTGAGGTCAGATAATGGCACAACATCTTCTGAGAATTTGATTTGCATGACAAATCTCCAAACGGTTATTAACAGACCTGATTATAGCACCTGTTAACAGGTGCGGTACCTGGAACATAACGACTTTAATAAGTGGCGCGGCTATGCCGCGTCCGGTGCAGTTGGCGTAGCCGACGTAACGAACTTGATTTGATTGTTATGCGGGTATTAACTTAACCTTACTAACCATCCCGAGCTTTATCTTCTTTTTAGCTTGCCATAAATCATAAGCATCTTGCATGGCAAGCCAACTTTCAGGGCTTCGACCTAAAGCTTTAGACAGGCGTAAAGCCATTTCAGGGCTCACGCCACTTTGCTGCTTTAATACCCTATTAAGGGTAGATGCAGCCACATTAAGCTGCCCTGCCAGATAGCGGCAACTAAGCCCAAAAGGCTCCATGTAGGTTGCCTGCATAAACTCACCAGGGTGAGGGGGGTTGTACATAGACATTAGTGATAATCCTCATAGTTAACGATATATACATTACTGTCAGTAAATTCAAAGGTGACTCTCCAGTTACCATTTACTGAGATTGACCAAATTTCTTTTCTGGCACCCTTTAATAGGTGGAGTTGGTAGCCTGGTACATCAATGTCTTCAATGGTTTGAGAAGTATCCAGGACAGCAAGTTGCATACGGAGTTTTTTTGAATGTCTTGATTGAATACCACGTGTATTTCCAGTTTTAAAGAACTTCTCTAAACCTTTATGCTTGAACGATTTGATCATTGCTACAGTGTAGCATATTGCGCAACGCAGTCAAGCCGTATAACGCCAAGGTAATGGGCAGCTTTGTGGCGAAGCCACGCTTAAAGCTGTCCAGCCGCAGGCGCCATTGACCGTTTTGTTATGTGTGATTTACTGCTGATCATGCGTTTTACGTACTATTTTAATAATTTTATTGACGATTATAATGCAGGTTAATGTTGCGCTAATAATTAAAGAAAAAGCTCCCATTGGTAGAAACAAGCTTTCTTGAAGAAAACCACTTTCATCTAAATATTGATAGTACGTATTTTCTATAATTAGGCAAATGGTTCCTATTAGTAGAAAAATTATAGCTGATAATCCTAGTTTATATTTCAAATTATACGTACTCTATTTCTACACATAACTTTGATTTATCCAGCCAAACTGGAATATCCGGCGTTTTTGCTGTATAAGAGCGTTCATTCGACTTAACGTGCTACCGATACTTTTGTTTTGCAAGCCAAATAATATTTTTGGTGGTTGAGATTGATTTTTTATACTGCAAGTTTGCAGGCTATTTCTGTTGCTTTTTCTACTAAAGTGCGGACAAGTGCCTGATATTAAATTTACCGAGGGTGTTTTAAGCTGTTTTGACTTATATGGGGCAGGATATGTCAAAACTGTTAAATGAGCCTCAAAATACGTTTTGGCTATATCACAAGCCACTACCTATAGTGGCCAAACCCATAAAATCATTGGCGCACCGATGACGATGACCAAAATTTCCAAAGGTAATCCCATCCGCCAATAATCACCAAAACGATAGCCACCGGGACCCATTATCAGAGTATTATTTTTATGCCCGATAGGGGTCAGGAATGCACAGCTTGCAGCTACTGCAACACACATCAGGAAAGGGTCTGGATTGACGCCCAGAGTATTGGCAATATTTAGGCCTATTGGTGCTGCTATAACAGCAGTGGCAACATTATTCATCACATCTGAGAGTGTCATCGTGACTATCATCAGGACCACCATAACTCCCGCTGGAGACAGACTGGAGGCTGTGTTTACGATACTGGATGCAATTAAACCTGTGCCACCACTGGCCTCAAGCGCCACACCGATCGGAATCATTGAGCCCAGCAGCACAATAACCGACCATTCCACTGTTTTGTAGATTTCACGTAAGGGGATGATACCTGTGAGCACCATCAAAACTACTGCAACCCCAAGCGCTACAGGTAGGTAAAGCACACCGATACTCGCCAGTAATACAGCACTGGCAAAAATCAACACGGCAAGTCCCGCTTTATTCCGTTGGATGACTTGTAAACCACGTTCTGCAAGGGGCAGGCAACCTAACCAAATAGCAATATCATCAAGTTTTTCGTTGTTGCCGAGTAAGAGCAAAATATCGCCCGCTTGAATTTCCAGGTCTTGAACCCGATTGCTGATTTTTTTACCTTGTCTGGAGACCCCGAGTAAAGTCACACCGTGGCGGTACATAAGACGCAATGAATGTGCTGAGCGACCATCGATACGTGCCCCCTGTGGTACTACAACCTCAAGTAAGGAAGAATCATTACTGTCAAACACGCCATTTTCCGCATTATGATTGCCAGCATATAGGAGACCTAAAGCTCCTACGATTCCTTCTATACCTTCAGGTTTTGCATTTAAAACCAGGACGTCATTTTTACGAATCTCTACCCGTCGAGCCTTGCCAGGCTGACGTTCTCCCCGGCGCACTAAACCTACAATTTCGATCTCGTGTTCTGTTGCGATCTCATCGAGATCTCGAACTTTTTTACCAATTGCCTTTGAATCTTCAGCTACCTTAACTTCGGCCAGGTAGTCTCCGAGTCTGGATAACTCCTGGGCAGTATTGTGTTTACTACGATCAACAGGAATTAATCGCCAGCCAATAAAAGCAACATAAGCAACACCAACAATTGCGACTGCCAGACCCACTGGAGCGAAATCAAACATGGAATAGGGTTCACCCAAAACAGTGCCCCGATATTCGGCTATGACGATATTTGGTGGTGTGCCGATCAAGGTGATCATTCCACCTAGAATTGAGGCAAAAGACAAGGGCATAAGGCTCAGAGCCGGGCTGCGTTTGGCTTTAGCCGCTGCCTGCATGTCTAGCGGCATCAGCAGAGCCAGTGCGGCGACATTATTCATGATTGCTGAAAGCACCGCAGCAAAGCTCGCCATGATGCTGATATGCGCGCCAAGCTTGCGGCTTCCATCAATCAGATATCGGGAGAGTAGTTCAATAGCCCCGGAGTTTGAAAGGCCCCGACTCACAATTAAAACCAGCGCTACGACCACAACAGCAGGATGGCCGAAACCTGAGAAAACCTGATTGGCTGGAATCACACCTGTGCCAGCAGCAATTAAGAGGGCGGTAAAAGCTACCAGGTCATAACGCCAGCGTCCCCATATCAGGAAAACAAAAACAAAAAATAGCAATATAAAAAGGATATTTTGATCTGTCATGGTTTCGCCTAGGTACGCCCATTCCATTATTCAGTGCAAGTGGAGAAGGATACCAAAACCTTTTGCAGTCGTCATTGCTCAATAATTTTAACAATAGTGATAGTTTTGGGAATAAAATCAAAGCCAGTGCGTATATAGATTGAATCCCATGAAAAAGAGCGATATGAAACAACAGTTGATACAACTTGGAAATGGTGCACACGCATTGGCCACACAAATGTTGGGTAATACAGATGATGCAGCTGATGCAGTGCATGATGCAATTGTGAAAGTGTTGAAGAAACCAGATGCTTATAATGCCAACAACGGCCCACTAAAGCCCTGGTTTATGCGTGTTGTTAGAAATAGATGTATTGATCTGATACGACGACGCAGGCCTGATGGAGCAGATGTTAATGAATTGTGTGAGTCTGCTCCCGGACCAGCGGGCGTGCTTGAAATTGCTCAGCGTGACCAGGCTCTACAGTTAGCATTGTCAAAATTATCTTCTGCTCAGCGGCAGATTATCGTTTTACGTGATTACCTGGATTTGAGCTATGCAGAAATTGCAGAGATACAGGAAATTGCACAGGGAACTGTTATGTCCAGACTACATCGAGCAAGACTGGCATTGAAGATGGAGCTTAATCGTCATGAATAATGAAGACAGATTGATAGACCAGCATGTTGGTGAACTAATTTCAGGCTTTGTCGATGGTGAATTGACTCAGCAGCAACGCCAACTAGTTAGCCTGCATTGTGAGCAGTGTACGCAATGTGGAGAAAACCTGGAGGATATGCAGGCTCTACGGACACGTATAGGGAAGGCAAATCTTAGTGAGATGGGTGAAGATAAATGGAGAGAGACTATGGATGAAAAAGGTGTTCAAACTTCTCGTAGTATCGGCTGGCTGCTTTTTATTGCGGGCATGGTCGCTGTTGCTGGAGTCATACTTATTACTTTTCTTTTTAACGATGAGATCGGTACAGGAATGAAGTTTATTTTGGCAGCAGTATATGGCGGCCTGTTAGTACTACTGTACTCGGTTCTGCGGCAGCGGATGATCGAACGTAAAACAGACAAATATAAAGACGTGGAGATATAAAATGCTAATAGTAACCAGTGAAAATGTTGCAAATCACAAAATCCTAAAAACCCTCGGGCTGGTGCGAGGTAATACCATACGCGCACGTCATGTTGGCAAAGATATCCTCGCTGGACTGCGAAATATTGTTGGTGGAGAAATCCACGAATACACCAAACTGATGGCCGAAAGTCGGGAACAGACGCTTGATCGAATGGTTGCGGAGGCTGAAAGTCTAGGTGCCAATGCTATTATTGCTACGCGTTTCACCACCTCGGTTATTGTTGGTGGTGCAGCGGAATTGCTGGCGGTTGGCACAGCAGTAATCATTGAGGCAGAATAAGTTAGCTTCCACTCAGATTTTATATCTCAATAAAACCGGGCTACTGGCTCAGAATTTGAGCCAGTGCAATTCTGCCTTCGTTTGCTGGTACTTTTGCATGGCTAAGAACGCTATTGCCTGAATCAACTAACTTTTGGTTTACACACTCGCTCAAACAGGGCGGTTTTGGAATTCGCCGCCTGACAGGGCCAGAGTATTAATATTGCACGCTTGAGGAGAAATATCCTACCGACTATTTCTTCGGCTTCACTTATACTGTCTGTCCCGGTTACTGAGCCAAGACTACCTGTTTAAATGAGCATCATCCATGACAAACTCCATCAGGTCTTTGGTCTACAGGACTTCAGACCCCATCAGGAGGAAATAATCGAATCTCTGCTTGCAGGCGCTGATGCTTTTGTATTGATGCCTACTGGTGGTGGCAAGTCGTTGTGTTATCAGTTGCCCGCTTTGTGCCGTGCGGGTATGGCAATTGTAGTAACTCCACTAATTTCGCTAATGAAAGACCAGGTGGACGCGCTTCAGGCCAATGGTGTAAGCGCTGATCTGTTTAATTCATCTTTAAATACAGCTGAGGCGAGCGCAGTTCTTGAACGGATGCACGGCGGTGCTTTAGATCTATTGTATGTAGCACCAGAGAGAATCATGAGTCCAGGGTTTATACGTTCACTGGAATCTTTGCCCATATCCCTGATTGCGGTTGATGAGGCGCATTGTGTCTCGCAGTGGGGACACAACTTTCGTCCCGAATACGCGGCCCTTGGGCAATTGCGGGAGTATTTTCCAGAAGTCCCACTAATTGCCTTAACTGCCACCGCTGATCCGCATACACGTGAAGATATTGTTCATGTATTGGGCTTGCAGCAAGCCAAACGCTTTGTCACCAGCTTCGACCGACCTAATATCCGTTATACCGTCCTGGAAAAACACCGGCCGCAAACCCAGTTA